>DCHN01000056.1:234-15770 GCA_002315995.1 Bacteroidales bacterium UBA1751
TGGTCCTGATGCAGTTGTATGTGGACCGGATGCTGTTGTATGTGGCAACGATGCGGAATGCTGGCGGCCGGATGCTGGGTATGGTTTTGGCGCCGTTTGGAGAGTTGCCTTCCAATTGAAGGACTCCCTGCCGCCGGTTTGTCCGGAGCGGGCGCTGCCTGAGCTGTAGCTGCCATATCTGCTGCTGATGCCGGTTTCGCCATATCTGCTGCTGAAGTCTGAATCCGCTTTTCCACCAAGCCCCGGAGTGGCGAGCTCCTGCTCCCAGTTGTGGAGAGGATTTGAGATATAGCGGATGTCAATCTCCTTTATGAAGCGGCTTGGCTCGTTCGATACCGTTTCTCCGAACTTCTTGCGCTGGTGGGCGAAGGAGAGTTTCACATCTTTCTTAGCCCTGGTAATGGCAACATAGAAGAGGCGTCTCTCCTCCTCGAGCTGGGTGTTGTCTGCGTATGAGAGCATGCTTATTGCCCCTGGGGATGGGAAGAGATTCTCCTCCATTCCAATGACATATACATGGTCGAACTCAAGACCCTTTGAGGAGTGCACGGTCATGAGCGAGATTCTGTTGTTGTCCTCGTCGGTTTCAACATCAAGGTCGCTTATGAGTGATACGTTCTGAAGATACATATCCAGTGTAATCAGAACCGGGTCAAGTCCCTCCATAAGCAACTCCTTATTCTCCTCCTCTCCATTCTCCACAAACTCCGCAATGGAGTTGAGCAGCTCTTCAATATTCTCAAGCCTTCCCTGCGCCTCAATTGTGTTCTCCGCCCTGAGCGATGCTGTTATTTCAAATGATGAGTCAATGAGGGAGGCCATTTGGAACGCATCTTCCGTAATAATTCTTGAACGCACCTCCACAATCTTTTTTGCAAAGAGCAGAATCTTCTGCATTGTAGCGCCCCTTATGCCTGCCTGAATCATAGGGTCTGCACTTTGCGCTGCCCCTTTTGTATCCGGTGCTGCGTTGCCGGCAAGGTTGCGGAAGATGAACTCCATTATTGAAGAGCCGGCTTCCTTTGCCGCCTGAGCCAACTTGGCGATAGTTGTATCTCCTATCCCCCGGGTGGGGAAGTTTATTATGCGTTTGAAGGACTCGTCGTCGCGCGGGTTCACAACAAGCTTTATGTAGGCCATGAAGTCCTTTACCTCCGCCCTCTCATAGAACGAGTGGCCGGCATAGATGCGGTACGGCATGTTGCGTCTGCGAAGCTCCTCCTCAATTGCGCGGCTCTGGGCATTTGTGCGGTAGAGTATGGCGTAACTACTGTAGGGATCCTTTGTTCTGTATATGGAGCTTGATATGGAGGCGGAGACCATATATCCCTCCTCTCGCTCGGTATAGGCGTTTATCAGTTCAATTTTCTCTCCCTCGCACCCCTTGGAGAAGCACTCCTTCTTGAGTTGGTTGCGGTTACAGGCAATTACACTGTTTGCGGCATTTACAATTGTCTGCGTGCTCCTGTAGTTCTGTTCAAGCCTGTACTCCTTGCACTCCGGATAGTCTTTTCTGAAGTTGAGAATGTTCTCTATTCTGGCTCCGCGGAAGGCGTAGATGCTTTGGGAGTCGTCTCCCACCACTGCAATGTTGTGGTGCTTTGAGGCCAGTTTCTTCACAATTATGTATTGTGCCAGATTGGTGTCCTGATACTCGTCAACCAGAATGTATCTGAAGCGTGAAGCTACCCTCTCAAGTGCATCTGCGTGGTCTCTGAAGAGTATGTTGGTGTAGAGCAGAATGTCGTCGAAGTCCATGGCCCCGTTCTGTTTGCACTTCTGTGAGTAGAGGGTATAGACCTGATGTATGAGAGGTTTGCGTGCTGCCTTGTCGTTTTCTATGGCAGTTGCGTTGGATGCGTATGCCTGGTAAGTAACAAGGTTGTTTTTAGCCTTTGAAATACGGCTCTGGATATCGGCAGGCTTATAGATTTTATCGTCGAGCTGAAGCTCCTTGATGCAGGCCTTAATAAGTGCTTTGCTGTCGGATGTGTCATATATTGTGAACTCCTGAGGAAAACCTATGAGTTCGTGTTCCTGCCTTAGAAACTTTATAAAAATGGAGTGGAATGTTCCGGCCAGAAGTTTGTATGTCAGACTCTTTCCTACGGCTGCAGCTATTCTCTCACGCATCTCTCCGGCCGCTTTGTTGGTAAATGTGAGTGCAAGGATCTCTTCCGGTTTCACCCCGTGGGCTATAAGATTTGCTATTCTGCAGGTAAGGACTCTGGTTTTTCCGCTGCCTGCTCCGGCAATGATAAGACATGGCCCGTCAATGTTCTCCACAGCACTTGCCTGCGCACTGTTCAACCCCTCGAAAATCGCATCTTTTTTCTCTTCCATAGCAGGGCAAAACTAACTCGCAAAAAGAAGATTTCAAAATTATCTTTTGGCGATATTATGATTATATTTGCAGAATTGCGTAGAGTATTTTATTTGTGTGAAAAAACAATTGAATAATAATTATTAATATTTTTTTACTAATGTTGAATCATATCAAATTACACAAAGGACTGGACATTCCTATGAAGGGAAGTGCGGCTCTGAAGATGGGGCAGGAGCCTGCTCCGGGGGTAATTGTTATGAAGCCTACAGATTTCCGTGCACTTACACCGAAACTTCTTGTGAAGGAGGGTGACATTGTTAAGGCCGGAACTCCTGTTTTCATTGACAAATTCAAACCGGAAGTATGTTTCACCTCACCTTGCAGCGGCACGGTTGAGTCCATTGTCCGTGGAGAGAAGAGAAAGCTTCTTGAGATACGGATCAGGCAGGATGAAGCCATTGACTATATCCAGTTCGAGAGGGTCAAACCAGCCTCACTCAACAGGGAAGGTGTTGTAAATGCTCTTTTGGAGAGCGGTTTGTGGCCATCAATCATTCAAAGACCTTATGGTATTGTGGCCAACCCGGCAGATGAGCCTAGGGCAATTTTCGTTTCCGCATTCGATTCTGCTCCGCTTGCTCCGGAGTATGAGTTCACTTTGAAAGAAGATGTGGATTATATTCAAGCCGGTGTTGATGCTATTTCTCATCTCACAAAGGGAAAGATTTACTTCTGCGTAAAGGGTGCCTATACAGCATCTTCTATTTTCGCAAAGGTCAGCGGTGTTGAGCTGATATCTGTTGAGGGTGCACATCCTGCAGGAAATGTAGGAGTGCAGATCAACAATATTGCACCAATTGGAAAGGGTGAGGTTGTATGGACAATCAACCCATATTTCCTTGCTGCAATAGGAAAGCTTTTCGTTAATGGAGTTTATGACGTTTCCAGAATAATAGCCGTTGCGGGAGATCAGGCAACTGATCCTTGCTATATCAAAGTGCTTCCAGGTGTATGTGTGGAGTCACTTGGCGCTGCCTTCAAGATGGGAGGCTCCGTATTCGGTCAGGATGTTGCAACAAGAGTGGTGAGTGGCAATGCCCTTACAGGAAAGAGTGTGGGAACTGAAGGTTCTCTTGGATTCTATGATTTCCAGTTTACCGCACTTCTTGAGGGTGACTACTATGAGTCATTCGGATGGTGCAAGCCTTTCCGCCCTTCAAAGTTCAGTATCCAGCGTTCATACTTCTCATGGCTGACTCCTAAAAAGAAATATGCCATGGATACCAACCTTAATGGTGGCGAGAGAGCTTTTGTGGTTACGGGACTCTATGAGAAGGTTGTTCCTATGGACATTTATCCTGTTTATCTCATAAAGGCAATTCTTGCTGGTGACATTGACAAAATGGAGCAGCTTGGAATATATGAGGTAGTTGAGGAGGATCTTGCACTCTGCGAGTATATCTGCCCTTCAAAGGTGAATGTTCAGCAGATTGTTGCAAAGGGAATAGAAACAATGATTAAAGAGATGGCATAAGGAGGAGAGATTATGAAAGGACTAATAAATCTTGTAAACAATCTGAGACCTTCCTTTGAGAAGGGTGGAAAGTTCGGTTTCCTTCACTCTACATTCGATGCTTTTGACTCTTTCCTTTTCGTTCCTAAGACAACCACCTGCTGTGGTGCGCATGTAAGGGATTGTATGGATCTCAAGAGGGTTATGACTGTTGTCATTGTGGCTCTTGCTCCTGCAATGCTCTTTGGTATGTGGAACGTTGGAGAGCAGCACTCTCTGGCATTTGGTCTTGATATGACATTCTGGGGTAAGTTCTGGTATGGATTCCTCAGGGTTCTTCCTCTTATTATTGTCTCTTATGTAGTTGGTCTGAGCATTGAGTTTGCTTCGGCACAGATAAGAGGACACGAGGTCAATGAGGGATTTCTGGTATCGGGTATGATTATTCCTATGATCATGCCGGTTGATGTTCCTCTCTGGATTCTTGCAGTAGCAGTTGCTTTTGCAGTAATATTTGGCAAGGAGATTTTCGGCGGTACAGGTATGAACATCTGGAATCCTGCACTTCTGGCCCGCGCCTTCGTATTCTTCTCATACCCTACAAAGATATCCGGTGATACAGTTTGGGTAAAGGGTGTTGCAAAGGCCGCAAATGGTGAGCTTGTTGATGGTTTTTCAGGTGCTACCGCACTTTCACAGGCAGGTTCCGGCATTGCTCCTGATGCAATTCATGATGTTGCTGGCGGCTCGCTTGATACAATGAGAATGATAATTGGTGATATGGCCGGTTCAATTGGTGAGACATCAGTCATTGCAATTGCGCTTGGCGCCATTATTCTCATATATACAGGCATTGCAAGCTGGAAGATCATGGTTTCCGGTGTCGTTGGAGCACTTGCAATAGGTGCTCTTGCCAACATTGGCGCAGAGCCTGGTACATTTGCAGCTTTCCCTCCATACTACCATCTCATTATGGGTGGTTTTGCATTCGGTATTGTTTTCATGGCTACTGATCCTGTAACCAGCGCACAGACAGAGTGTGGCAAGTGGATTTACGGATTCCTTGTTGGTGCAATGGCTGTGATCATACGTTTGTGGAATCCTGGATATCCTGAGGGAATGATGCTTTCAATTCTTCTTATGAATACATTCGCTCCTCTCATTGACCATTTTGTGGTTTCAAGGAACATAAAGAGGAGAATGAAGAGAACTGTAGTAAAATAAAAGGAGGATAACATTATGGATACAAATAAAAATTCATATACAGTCATCTACGCAACTGTTATGGTAATAGTTGTGGCTGCAGTTCTTGCGTTCGTTTCATCATCTTTGAAACAGACCCAGCAGAACAATATTGACGTTGATACCAAGTCGAAGATTCTTGGCGCAGTTGCTCTTACCGAGGGTATGGATGAGGCTGCCAATAAGACTCAATTCGTGCTGGAGCAGTATGAGAAATATATCAAGGAGGACATTGCGGTTGATGCGCAGGGCAATGTTGTTGAAGGTGTTCAGGGTTTCAAGGTTGACCTTAAGGGCCAGAATGAGCTCATGAAGGCCGGCAATACCTCCGCTCTCACTCTTCCGGTATTTGTTGCCCAGTTGGACAACGGCTCAAAGGTATATATCTTCTCTTGCTACGGAGCAGGTCTTTGGGGCCCTATTTGGGGTTGGATTGCCGTTGAGGAGGATATGGATACAATACACGGTACCCTCTTTGCACATAAGGGAGAGACTCCTGGTCTTGGAGCTGAAATTGCTACAGATTGGTTCTCCGCACAGTTCAATGGAAAGAAACTCTTTGAGAACGGTGAGTTCACCTCTGTAAGGGTAATCAAGGGCGGTGCTGCTCCAGATGATATTCACGGGGTGAATGCAATTTCCGGAGGAACCATTACCAGCCGTGCACTTGACGTTACCATTGAGACATGGCTCAAGGCATACATGCCATACATAGAGAGGGTAAAAGAGGCTCAGAAGCCAGTTGAAGTTGCTTCTGACACTACAATGGTCGTGGCAGCCGATTCGCTTGCAGCTATTGTTGAAACATCAACAAACATTAACTAGTTCAAGGCTATGGATAAGAATATATATTTAAAACCATTCTGGACATCGAACCCTGTTACGGTTCTTGTCCTTGGTATCTGTTCAGCCCTGGCTGTTACAGTAAAACTTGAGGCTGCCTGCGTTATGGCAATCTCGGTTACCTTGGTCACAGGTTTCTCAAGCCTGTTGGTGTCTCTCTTGAGAAACACAATTCCTAACAGAATCCGTATCATAGTACAGCTTATTGTTGCTGCACTTTTTGTAATATTGGTTGAGCAGGTGCTCAAGGCATACGTTTATGAGGTGAGCAAACAGCTCTCTGTATTTGTTGGCTTGATTATTACCAACTGTATCATTATGGGTAGAATTGAGGCGTTTGCACTTGGCAACAAACCTTTCCCTTCATTTGTTGATGGAATTGCCAACGGTGCCGGATACGGAGTGATTCTCGTTGTAATTGCCTTCTTCCGTGAACTTCTTGGAAGTGGATCAATATTCGGCTTCAAGATTATTCCTGATGCCGCATATCAGGCAGGTTATATGAACAATGGTCTGCTTATTCTCCCTCCTATGGCGCTTATTCTTGTAGGATGCATTGTATGGATTCAGAGAAGTATAAATAAAGATTTGCAGGAGAAATAATAACACATTCTAATTATGGATTTGATAAGTTTATTTGTAAAGTCCGTTTTTGTAGACAACATGGTCTTCTCATTCTTCCTTGGAATGTGTTCTTTCCTTGCTGTTTCCAAAAATGTGAAGACGGCTACCGGATTGGGAATAGCCGTTGTATTCGTGATTGGTATCACACTTCCAATCAACTACCTGCTCAATACATACATACTCAGTCCCGGCGCATTGAGCTGGCTTGGTGAGGAGTATGCTCAGATTGACCTGAGTTTTTTGAGCTTGATAGTCTTCATTGCCGTTGTGGCTGCAATTGTGCAGATTGTAGAGATGGCTGTTGAGAAGTTCTCACCTTCACTCTATGCTTCACTTGGTATATTCCTCCCTCTTATTGCTGTGAACTGTGCCGTTCTGGGTGCATCTCTCTTTATGCAGGAGAGAGGTTACTCTTCACTCGGTGAGGCTACGGTATTCGGTCTTGGCAGCGGCTTTGGCTGGATGCTTGCAATTGTGACCCTTGCTGCAATAAGGGAGAAGATGGCATACTCCAATGTGCCTGCTCCTTTGAAGGGACTTGGTATCACTTTCATTGTTGTAGGTCTCATGGGTATTGCCTTCATGAGCTTTATGGGCATTAAACTATAGGAGGATAGATTATGGATACACAATTGATAATTGTTTCAGTAGTTGTCTTTCTTATAGTGATATTGGTGCTTGTAGCACTGTTGCTCTATGCAAAGACAAAGCTTACGCCGGGCGGAACTGTAAAGATCAGCATCAACGGTGGAAAGAAGGAACTTGAGGTTGCTCCGGGTTCGTCTCTTCTTGCTACATTGGCAAATGAGAAGATTTTTCTTCCATCGGCTTGTGGCGGAAAGGGAAGTTGTGGACAGTGTAAATGCCGCGTTCTCAGCGGTGGCGGTTCAATACTCCCTACCGAGGTGGTTCACTTCAACAGAAAGCAGATTCAGAACAACTGGAGACTCGGCTGCCAGGTGAAAGTTAAGGAGAATCTTGATATCGTGATTCCAGACAGCGCACTCAGCGTAAAGAAGTGGGAGTGTGAGGTAATCTCCAATAGGAATGTGGCTACATTCATCAAGGAGTTCTGCGTAAAGATTCCAGATGGAGAGACACTCAACTATCGTTCGGGTGGATACATACAGGTTGATGTTCCTGCATGCACAGTGGATTACAGGAACATTGATGTTGATCCTGAGTTCAGAGAGGATTGGGAGAAGATGGGAGTATTCGACCTCAAGATGGTCAATCCTACAAATACCATAAGGGCGTACTCAATGGCAACATACCCTGCAGAGGGAAATATCATTAAGTTGAACGTTCGTATTGCAACTCCTCCTATTAACAGGGAGACACGCAAGTTTGAGAATGTAAACCCTGGTATATGTTCATCATATATCTACTCTCTCAAACCGGGTGACAAGGTTACCATAAGCGGCCCTTACGGAGAGTTCTTCGTTCCTGACAACTGTCCTGCAGAGCAGGAGTTCGTATTCATTGGCGGAGGTGCAGGTATGGCTCCTATGAGAAGCCACATCATGCATCTGTTCAGAACGGAGAGGACTTCACGCAAGGTGAACTTCTTCTATGGCGCACGTTCCCTCAAGGAGGCTTTCTATCTTGAGGATTATATGGCAATTGAGAATGAGTTCCCTAACTTCAAGTTCCATCTTGCTCTTGACCGCCCTGATCCTGAGGCAGATGCAGCAGGTATCAGATACATTCCAGGATTCGTTCACAATGTATTGTATGAGCAGTATCTCAAACAGCATGAATCACCTGAGGATATCCTCTACTTCATGTGCGGACCTCCAATGATGAGCAAGTCTGTTGAGAACCTTCTTGATTCACTTGGTGTAGCACCTGAGAACCTCCTGTTCGACAACTTTGGTGCATAAACTTTGATTTGATGGATAAGATTATTCTTACCGGTGACAGACCTACAGGGCGCCTCCATTTGGGGCACTTTGTAGGTTCTTTGCGCCGTAGAGTTGAGCTGCAGAACAGCGGCGAGTTTGACAAGATATTCATAATGATTGCAGATGCCCAGGCGCTTACAGACAACTGGGACAATCCGCAGAAGGTGAGGGACAATATAATTGAGGTGGCGCTTGACTATCTTTCGTGTGGAATAGACCCTGCAAAGAGCACTATTTTTATACAGAGCCAGATACCGCAGCTGTGCGAGCTTTCATTCTACTACCTGAATCTGGTAACCCTTTCAAGGTTGGAGAGAAATCCTACTGTTAAGAGCGAAATTGCAATGCGCGGCTTTGAGACAAGTATTCCGGCAGGCTTCCTTACATACCCTGTAAGTCAGGCTGCGGACATTACCGCTTTCAAGGCAACAGTGGTTCCTGTGGGTGAGGATCAGAAGCCTATGTTGGAGCAGACTATGGAAATTGTGAGAAAGTTCAACTCAGTTTATGGAGAGACCCTTGTTGAGCCTTCAATCCTTCTTCCATCAAATAGCGCGTGTCTGCGTCTGCCCGGTACCGATGGCAAGGCCAAGATGAGCAAATCACTTGGTAACTGCATCTATTTGAGCGACTCTTCTGAAGATGTGCGCAAGAAGGTGATGAGCATGTTTACAGATCCTGACCATTTGAAGGTTACAGATCCTGGAAAAATAGAGGGAAACACCGTTTTTACATATCTTGATGCATTCTGCGACGATTCTCATTTTGCCAAGTATCTTCCGGAGTATCCTAATCTTGATGCTCTTAAGGATCATTACAGGGCAGGAGGATTGGGTGATGTCAAGGTGAAGAAATTCCTCTTTGCGGTGCTTGAAGAGATGCTTGCTCCAATAAGGGAGCGTAGGGCTATGTATGAGAGGGATATAAAGGGAGTTTACGCAATTCTTGAGAAGGGTAGTGCTGCTGCCCGTGAGGTTGCCCAGAGGACTCTTGACGATGTAAGGGAATCTATGAAAATAAACTATTTTTCAGATTCCCAGCTCATAGAGGAGCAGGATAGGAGATTCAAAGAGAAGAAATAACCCTCCAAGGTATAACTTAATATTTTATTATTATGGCTAAAGAAGTAGAAGCACAGGACCTTGCGGTCCAGGAAGGAAAGATGAAAGCCTTGCAGGCTACCCTTGCCAAAATTGAGAAGGATTTTGGAAAAGGTACCATTATGACACTTGGTGACAAGCCACAGCTTGAGGTACCGGTGATTCCAAGCGGGTCAATATCGCTTGACCATGCACTTGGAATAGGCGGATACCCTAAGGGACGTGTCATAGAGATTTATGGACCGGAGAGCAGTGGTAAGACAACGCTTGCCATTCATGCAATTGCGCAGGCACAGAAGAATGGCGGTATTGCTGCCATAATTGATGCCGAGCATGCGTTTGACCGTGCCTATGCCAAGAATCTTGGTGTTGATGTTGATACATTGCTCATATCACAGCCAGATTGTGGAGAACAGGCTCTTGAAATAGCCGACAGCCTCATACGCTCCGGAGCAATTGACATAATTGTCATTGACTCTGTTGCTGCACTTACTCCAAAGGCTGAAATTGAGGGCGAAATGGGTGATTCAAAGATGGGACTTCAGGCACGTCTGATGAGTCAGGCATTGAGAAAACTCACAGCAAACATAAGCAAGACCAATACCTGCTGCATCTTCATTAACCAGTTGAGGGAGAAGCTTGGTGTAATGTTCGGCAATCCTGAAACTACCACCGGTGGTAATGCTCTTAAATTCTATGCTTCAATAAGACTTGACGTGAGGAAACTCACCCAGCTCAAGGATGGAGATGATGCAACCGGTAACCGTACCCGTGTGAAGGTTGTGAAGAACAAGATGGCTCCTCCTTTCAAGAAGGCTGAGTTCGATATTATCTACGGTGAGGGAATCTCCAAGATAGGTGAAATCATTGATATGGGTGTTGATTTTGAAATCATCAAGAAGGCAGGCAGTTGGTTCAGCTACAATGAGAACAAGCTTGCCCAGGGTAGGGATGCTGTAAAGCAGCTTCTTCTCGACAATCCTGAACTTGCTGAGGAAATTGAGGCTCAGATCAGGGAGCACCTTGCTTCAGTTACAGACTAATCCTGATTTTGGTAAAAGTATTAAGGCGGCGTCTTTCCCGGCGCTGCCTTTTTATTTTCTTCACTAAATCCAATGGTACCAACTATTTTGGGGAGAAGAAGGAGAAGTGAACGTTGCCGTATTTGCGCTCTTTTACAAAGAGGGGGTGAGATTCGAAGTTGAACTCCTTTGGGTGTTCAAGAATGAGATAGCCGCCCTGTTTTACTATTGAGTGTGAATCCAGTACTCTCTCTGGTATTGTCTCCAGGCCTTCTATACTGTAGGGAGGGTCTGCAAAGACTATGTCAAACTGCTTGGTGCAGAGAGGTATGAAGTCAAAGACGTTATGCCTGATTTGCTGGATATTTTTTGAAATGCCCAGTTGAACTGATGCCTGTTTGATGAACTTTGCATGAAGAGGGTTCATCTCAATGCTTATGATGTCTGTGCAGCCTCTTGATGCGAATTCAAAACTTATGCTGCCGGTTCCGGAAAAGAGGTCCAGAACGGAGAGTTCTTCAAAATCAAATTCATTCTGAAGAATATTGAAAAGACCCTCTTTGGCAAAGTCTGTTGTTGGCCTTGCCATGAATCCGCTTGGCGGCATTACGCTTTTGCCCTTGAGTTTTCCTCCAATGATTCTCATAGTTTTTCCACACCTTTGAAACACTCTCTGATATTGGAGGTGTCAACAATACCACCATCTCCAATATAGCGTACAACGGTCTGTTGGGGGTTTGTTTGTGTCTGGCGTGCAGCAAGCAGCAACCAGTAGAGAAGAGTCATTTCGCCGTTGGTCTTGTAGGACTGGGCAAGCAGCAACTTTTCTCCGGTAGCAAGTACAACGTATGCTGTGTCGTTATGTGTGCACACAAGAAGTTTGTTGTAGTCGGCAATTTTTTCAAGTGAGGTGAGAAGTTGCGCAATTATATGTGTTCCGCTATCGCCTGGTTGGAGAGTGGTAGGACAGCAGGTTTTTGTGTTGTAGGTGAGCACTGCTTCAATGGCTGGAATCTCAACTGTGCACGGCTCGCTGCCAGGCCACAACTCCATAAAGTATGAGTTGTGGTGCAGTTTTGCAGGCGTAAGAAGAAACTCCTCGGTATATAGAAGCGGCTCAGCCATTATTCTATTCCTCCTCTTCGTCTATGTATATGTCAAAGAATAGCATTGAGTATGGCGGTACTCCACTCATATCCTGCATTGATCCGGTTCCGCCATATCCCCACTGTGAACCGAAGAAGGCAACGGCGTGGTCTCCGTATGTCATGCATTTTATTGCACGGGCGAATCCAGGAATCAATGAACTGCTTGAACTGTCACCGCTTGTGCTTGCAGAACTCTCGTACCCGCTTACGTTGCTGGATGAGTAACTGAATGTTGCCATGTCAACCCAAGAGGATTCTACTGTTACTTCAAGAGCTTCGTATGTGCTGCTGGAGCTGTAAATGCCATATTTTTTTGCTGTGTCGGCAATGTTTGTGTCAAATACGTAGCCATCGAGAAGTTTGCCAACATACCACACGTTGACACTTTTTCCGTCGTCAATGGTATCGGTACGGAAGCCTGACAACTTCTTTACATAAATTGCTGTTTCAAGCGTGTCAATTCCGCCATATCTCAGATTTGAATAGCTTCTTAGAGAGTCCTCTTGATATTCAGCGAGGTCGTCTATGACTTCATACATGTTAATTTCATATATGAGATTCAAGGCACTGTTCATCTTTTGCTCAACACCATCGTCGTAATAGTCATAGTATGATAGTTCGGGCGGAATGATGACCTTTATTCTGCCACCCTCCTTCATTCTGAGCATTGCTTCGGTAAAGCCAAGTTGCTCTGTGCCTGCTCCAGCCAATCTGAGGGTTGGACCGTAGTAGTTCTCTTTGCTGTATTCGCCACGCTCACGGGCCGTCTCTTCATCCTGGTAAGATATTATTTCTCCATTGAGGGATGAAACTGTGCATTTGCAGTAGGCAGCGTTGAGGTTCTCCATCTGTTTGCCTGTTCCAGGTTCCTCTTCCAGAATTATAAGGCCCGACTCGGTGAATTGGGCATTTGGGTAATACTCCTGCAGGTTTGCAAGAAGAATCTTTCTTTGAATCTCTTCATTGGAAGGGGATACCTCCTTTGCACACTGCATGGCAATGAATCCAATGGCAAAAATTGCCAGCAACAAGAGCGGTTTTCTATGCATAACTCTCTGTATTATCTTTTATGTTACTCCTTGAACTTTACCTGCTCAACCCATATCTCAAAGATGAGCGGGGAAAGTTTTGGAACATTGTATACCACTGTATTGTAATATCCGTATTTTGCTGAGAAGACAAGGTAACAGTGCTCTCCCTCTCTTACGCCAAAAAGGCCTTTTGAGAGCCCTTCAATCATCTTTCCTGACCCCAGGCACTCCTTCGCCGGGTATTCCATTTGCGGGAATCCGCTCTCAGTGGCAACGGTTGAGTTGTTGGTGGCAAAAAGTGTTCCGGGACCTGATGAAAAGATGTATCCGGCATATGAAAATATAACGGTGTCTTCGCTTTCGGCAATTTCCCCTGTTCCCTCGTCAATGACTCCCTTCATTATGCCACCGATGTTCTCAACTCTTTTGCCTGTATCGCCAAAGGTGGTCATATAGCTCTCAATGGCCTTTTCCTGCTCTGCAATGGTAACATCACGCTCCTGCTTTTGGCAACCGGTTGAGACCGCCAGTGCAAGCAGCAGCGCTACAAGGTAAAAAGTTCTTTCTGTTCTCTCCATAATATCTTCCAATGCAGTGGGATGTTCCTCCGATTACTATTCCGTTGTCATTTGAGATATGTACTCCCTCAAGCTGTTGAAGAAGTACTCCTCCACCTTTTCAAAAGGGATGCCATAAAGTCTTCCTCCGGCAGCACGCGGGTGTCCGCCTCCATTGAAATATTTTGCAGCCAGACCATTTACTGTATATTTCCCCTTTGAACGGAGGGAAACTCTAATAACATCGTTGTATTGTGTGAAAAAACCGCTTATCATAACATCCTTTATGGTAAGGGGTATGTTGACCATACCTTCGGTATCTCCATCTGAAAAATCATATTTCTGCTGGATGTCACTTCCCAGGGTCATGCAGGAGGCTCCGAGTGAGTAGTCTATTTTCATGTTCTCACCAGTGAGATAGCCCATTAAACGTACGCGGTTCTCCCTGTACGCATTATAAATTGACCACTGGATGAAGTCCCTGTCTATTCCGTTCGAGAGCAGGTTTGAGGCCATGATATAGGTCGATGGATATACCGAATTGTCAAAATTGTTTGTATCGGTCATCATTCCTGTATATAGGCTTGTGGAGATCTCCATATTGAGTCTCTCCATTATCTTCCCCTGCTTTTTGCCGCTTCTGATGTCATTGTTGTATAGCTCCATAATCTCCAGCATGAGCCAGTAGGCCACTTCGCTTGCCGATGATATGTCGCATTTCGAGATCAGAACATCAAATTCGCCCGCTTCAGGATTGAGATGATGGTCAATCAGAATGCGTGGAACCTTCAAACCCTCTACAAGCTGCGCGGCATTATCTATTCTGGAGAGCTTGTTGAAATCCATGCATATTACAAGTTCGGTATTTCTGCTCTTCTCAATGCACCCCTCAGGGTCCGGATTGTACTGCAGAATAGGCTCCTTATAGAGAAAATGCAGATACTCCGGTATTCTTGTTGGAACAAGAATCTTGACATTGCAGCCTAGTTCTGTAAGAAAGCCTCTCATGGCGGTTGTGCTGCCTATGCAGTCTCCGTCAGGATTCGGATGCCCTACCAGCAAAACGTTGTGTACGCTGCCAATAAGTTCATATGCTTTGCGTGCAAGAGATTTGTCAATGACTTCTTCCATGTTCTCTAATAAGAAACTTCAAAAGTACTAATTATTCTCCATAACTCAAATCTGTTGGCTTTTACCAGCAATTTTTTTGTATGTATGAGAAAATTATTTTTGAAGGAATAATATATTTCTTAAATTTGCGTGTTAAAAAGAGTAATTATAATAATTAACATACAAATGAAAAAGATTATCACATTCATCGTACTCCCTATAATCATTGTGTTTTTGGGGTACTTAATTTATGCTAGCGTGAACGAGCCGGTTCAGTTCAACAAGCAGAAAGAGAAAAGAGAGCAGGTTGGTATCCAGAGACTTAAGGATATCCGTACTCTTCAGGTTGCATTCAAGAGCAAACATGGAAGATTCGCTCCAACAGTTGACTCTCTTATTTGGTTCTACAACGAGGGTACTATTGTAATTTCAAAGCAGATTGGTTCAAATGATGACTCAGTTGCTGTTGCTACAACCAATGCTCTCAAGAAGAAGAATCCAAAAATCACTCCTGAGCAGTTGATGGAACAGTATGAGAAAGGTGAGAATCTGGTTTTCAAAATTGACAAGAACGTGCCTGTTAAGGATACACTTTTCAACGACCGTCCTAATTTCTGCGTTGATTCACTCAAGAATATTCCTTTCTGTGGAGAGCCAGTAATCATGAACGCTACAATAAAGGAGGTTTCAGGTGTAAACGTTCCTCTGTTTGAGGCTTGCATGCCTTTCAAATCTATTCTTAAGGGTATTGAGCCTTATCAGCTTATTGTAAATATTGTTGCTGAGAGAGAGAGTCAGGGCAGATATCCAGGCCTTAAGGTTGGTAGCATTGATGCTCCTAACAACAATGCAGGTAACTGGGAGTAATAGTTCCTATACCATATAAAATAGAAAAGGTGACTGAATTCAGTCACCTTTTTTTAGTTTTAATACTCCGCCTGACTTCAACATGAGTCAGGCGGAGTTGCTTTAATTAAAGTGAAAAATTCTTGAAAAACTTCTCGCGTGAGAATGGCTTGATGTTTTCAACTATCCACTCTCTCATTGCCTTTCCATCTTCGGTCTCCTGTTTGTAGCTCATGAAATCAAGCGTAATGCCAAGGGCGTCTGCAACTC
>DCHN01000062.1:0-5073 GCA_002315995.1 Bacteroidales bacterium UBA1751
TCAAACTGAATCATATTCATAAGCAAACGTGACATTCTGCCGTTTCCATCGGCCCAGGGATGTATTGTCACAATATCATAATGCGCGTCAAAGCTTAAGAGATACTGGTCAATAATGGTTTTCTTCCCAACATCTTTCCTCAATTTGTTTAGGTTATCACAGAATTCCCTGAGCTTTTGAGGTACCTTATTGAAACTCATATATGATTTTCCACCAATACCGGTGCTGACATTCACCAATCTGATATCACCATTGGCCGATGAAAAATCACCAAGAGCTGTATGATAAACCTGGCCGGTATTTTTCATTGTGAGAGAAGAAAGTTCCTTAAGGATGTCAATGGTTATTGGAAAATGGTTATTCGCCAGTTCAATAGATCTTTCGTAAGCAACTTTCAAATCCAGATTCATATGTTGCTCAATAAGGGTTCTTCCCCCGGCACTGATTCCCTGCTCAAACAAAAGCTGATTCTCAATTTCTGTAACAGTAGAACCTTCAATTGCAGTTGAATGTGTAATAATGGAGTACAGATAGGATTTGTTGTAATCTATCTGCTGGCTGATTCCGAGTTTATTATGCTGAAAAAGTAATCTTTCAAGCCCTTGTTCCTTATTCATGACGCAACAGTTTGGTTGGGACAAAAATAATAAATATTTGTAAAAATTCTATTTTTCTCCCAACTTTATTCTTGTTGGCAATAGACCTTTGAGCGCGGCTTTGCGAAAACAGGTATCGGGCCCGAGAGGAATCTAGAATATAAGAAAGTCTTGAGTGAATGAGAGGTATTCGGCTGTAAATGCCTCTTTTTTGTTTGATGTGGTGGCAGGACCACGGCCATTGGTATTACTCTTCATCATTACCAGTTCGCTCTCGCGTGTAACTGCAGCACAACCTTTGGTAAAAGAGAGTATCTGGCGTTTCGGCTCCTTGGCGGCAATAGTTCTGATTTTCAGCACACTCTCCAGCTTCAAAGAGCCACCACACTCTCCAAAAACAGTTCCATTTGCACACTCGGCTTTGAAGAGCTCACTCTCCGCTGAAGGCAGTATTACTTTAAATACCCCACCAGCCGATAGAAGCCTCCCAACCCCTTCCACAAGTTCCCTCTGGCTCAGGGAGTCGTTGTGTCTGGCCAGCCTGTCACTCTCATTTGCATTTTTTAGCGAATTGATGAAAAACGGCGGATTGCTCACTATTATGTCAAAGGTGTAATTGGCAGGAGCAGTGCCATTTGAGGCGGCAGGCCTCTGACTGGCAACAAAATCCTGCAGGGAAACCTGCTCGAAGTCAATGACAACTTTGCCGCTGCAATGGAAGGCGCTTCGGAAGAGATCGGCATTAGTTCTTGCATCAGAAATTGAGCCGGCATCAATGTCAATACCCTTAAGATATATCTCCTCAAATCCCGCATCAATAGCCTTCTGGGCCAGCATCAGAAGAATGATTCCGCAACCGCACCCAATATCCAGAATGCGGAGCCCTCCGGAAAAAGCACCAAAATCCACACTGCAACCCAGCAGAACTGCATCAGTGCCTATGCGCAATGCCGTATTCTCCTGAACAAGAGAAAATCGCTTGAATCTGAAAAGTTTGTTCTGTTCCATAAAAGAGAGTGGAATTTGCGCTATAATATTCGGGGTGTCATTTCAATGGAGATGGATACAAAATGGAGAGACATTGGTGAATGCCTCTCCCTTTTGTGTATTTGAAGTATCTCTGTTACTCCTCCTTATCCTGCTCTTCGTAAGCCTTGAGAAGCTTGTCCTGAACATCTGCAGGTACCTGCTGGTAATCTGCAAACTTCATTGTGAAGGTTGCGCGGCCGCTTGTGAGAGAACTCAGTGTTGTAGAGTATTTGTAAAGCTCTGCAAGTGGAACCCTTGCCTTGAGAATCTCAAATCCCTTGCTGCTGCTCATACCCTCAATAATTGAGCGGCGGTTCTGAAGATCACTCATAACATCACCCATGCAATCTCCTGGAACCATAATCTCAACATTGTAAATAGGCTCCATAATCTTTGGACCTGCCTGCTTGAAGGCCTCTTTGAAGGCATTTCTACCTGCAAGACGGAACGCAAGCTCATTTGAATCTACCGGGTGCATCTTACCATCATATACATAAACCTTGATGTCACGCGCATATGAACCTGTGAGAGGTCCCTCGGTAATCTTATCCATTATACCCTTGAGAATTGCAGGCATGAAACGTGCATCAATTGCACCACCTACAATACAGTTGTAATACTCGAGCTTACCGCCCCACTCAAGAGGATACTCCTCCTTGCCCTTGATGTTAGGAATGAGCTCGAAGTTGCCAACTTTGAACTTGGTAGCCTGTGCAGCACCCTCAATGTATGGCTCAATAAGAAGATGAACCTCACCGAACTGTCCTGCTCCACCTGACTGTTTCTTATGTCTGTAGTCAGCTCTTGCAACCTTGGTAATGGTCTCCCTGTATGGAATCTTTGGAGCAAAGAGCTCAACTTCAATCTTGTAAACGTTTGTAAGATGCCACTTGAGAATGTTGATATGGTGCTCACCCTGACCGCTGAGAATTGTCTGTTTCAACTCCTTTGAATACTCTACAATAATCGTAGGATCCTCTGCCGCAAACTTGTTGAGTGCATCTCCGAGTTTCTCGGCATCCTTCTCATCAACAGGCTTGATGGCTGTTCTGAACTTAGGCTCAGGGTATTGTGTAGGAGCCCATACATATTCGCAACCAACAGCATTGAGAGTCTGGCCTGACTTTACGCTCTTGAGTTTTACAGTGCAGGCAATATCACCAGCGTTAACCTCTGTGAGTTTCTCCCTCTTCTTTCCTGCCGCAGCATAGAGCGCTGTAATACGCTCCTTTGAACCGTTCTCAGGATTAATTACATCCATACCCTCAGTAACCTTTCCGCTCATAACCTTGAAGTAGGAAACATCACCTATGTTCTTCTCCTGCATTGTCTTGTAAACATAGAGAGAAGTAGGAGCACTTGCATCTACCTTAACTGCTGTGCCATCCTTGAGGAGGTTATCCTGTTTCTCAGGAGTGATACCAATGTTTATGGTGAACTCCATGAGTCTCTTTACACCAATGTCCTTCTTTGCTGAGAGGCAGAATACAGGAAGAATGTCACCCTTCATCATACCTATTCTCAAGCCGGCTCTGATTTCATCCTCTGAAAGGCTGCCCTTCTCAAAGAAGGTCTCCATAAGAGTCTCGTCGTTCTCGGCTGCCATTTCAATAAGCTGCTGCTGAAGCTCTGCCGCCTCATCGGCCTGGTTACCAGGAATCTCCATCTCCTCACGTGTTCCGTTCTCATCTGTGAAGTGGTATTTCTTCATCTTGAGCACATCAATGAATGAGTCGAATGATGCGCCAGGGTTCTCAGGATACTGAATGAGAACAACCTTGTTTCCAAAAGCCTGTTTGAGTGACTCAACGGTTGCGTGCCAATCTGCCTTCTCGCTATCGAGCTGGTTGATACCTATGATGAGCGGTTTGCCGCTGTTTGCAGCGTGGCGCGCAAAGATTTCTGTTCCAACCTCAACGCCCTGTGTGGCATTTACAATGAGAATACCTGACTCTGCAACTGTGAATGCTGAGAACACTCCACCTACGAAGTCATCTGAACCAGGAGTGTCAATGATATTGAACTTTGTATCCTTGAACTCTGTGTAGAGAAGTGTTGAATATATTGAACGCTGGTAAATCTGCTCAATCTCCGTGTTGTCTGAAATTGTGTTCTTTGCTTCAATGCTGCCTCTTCTGTCAATGACCTTTCCTTCGAACATCATTGTCTCAGCCAAAGTTGTCTTTCCGGATTTGGAACTACCCAGAAGTACAACGTTCCTCACATTTTGGGTGTTATAATTCTTCATTTTATTAGGTTATATTTATTGTAAATAATTTTCCTCGCAAGGGTTTCAAATTTAACAATATTAAATTTAAAATACAACGGATGAATATTCGTATATTTGTAAGTAAAGTTCAATTAATATACGCCCATGACCATTTCACAAATCATTGAAGCACTGGAGAGAGTTGCCCCACTTACCCTGCAAGATGGCTTTGACAATGCCGGAGTGCAGATTTCCACATCACATTACAGCAACGAACAGACAACAGGAATACTTGTGTGCCTTGATATAACTGAGGATATCATAAAGGAGGCCATTGATAAAGAATGTAACCTCGTTGTATCACACCACCCACTCATCTTCGAACCCTTGAAGAGGATTTGCGCACAAACATACCAGCAGCGCTGTGTGGCCATGGCAATAAAAAACGGAATTACCCTTTACAGCGCTCACACCAATCTCGACAACGCACCTGGAGGAGTGAACTACCGTATTGCTGAGCTCATTGGCGTAAAAGGGCTGCAATTCATGGAGCCCCGAGAGGGTGGCGGAAGCGGAGTAATAGGCACCCTTGAAAAACCAATGGAGGTTATGGAGTTTCTCCACATGCTCAAAAGTACCTTCAAGGTTGAGGCGCTGCAGCACAACTTCACCCCCACTCGGGCGATAGAGAAAAAAACAGTTGGGCGGGTGGCCATTTGCGGCGGTGCCGGCTCCTTCCTTCTTGAGAAGGCGGAGGCTCTCGGTGCAGATGTATTCATAACGGGGGAGATGAGCTATCACCACTGGTTTGGTCAGAATATTGTTGTTGCGGCAATGGGACACTACCAGAGTGAGCAGTTCACAATGAACCTCATTGCAGATATCATAACAGAGGCGTTCCCTCAGGCGAGGGTTGAAATTACAGCGCTGAACACCAATCCGGTGAAGACTCTGTAGGCTTGAATTTGTGGCTATAGGGTATTATCTTTGCGCCATATTATTTCGGGAATGAAGAACATAAGGAACTTTTGCATCATTGCACATATAGACCACGGCAAGAGCACATTGGCAGACAGGTTGCTTGAGGCTACAAACACCCTCAGCAGCAGGGAGATGGAGAATCAGGTGCTTGACTCAATGGATCTGGAGAAGGAGAAGGGTATAACCATAAAGAGCCACGCCATACAGATGATGTATGACTACAAGGGTGGAGAGAAATCACTTGAGGGTAAATATACA
>DCHN01000062.1:5180-9166 GCA_002315995.1 Bacteroidales bacterium UBA1751
AACCTCTACCTGGCCATTGACCATAATCTGGAGATTATTCCTGTGCTCAACAAGATTGATATGGATAGCGCAATGGTTGATGTGGTTAAGGATCAGATCATTGAGCTCATCGGGTGCAAGGATGAGGATATTCTTCTCTGCAGCGCAAAGACGGGTCAGGGAGTTCCGGAGATTCTTGAAGCTATTGTTGAGCGCGTGCCTGCTCCTGAGGGCAACCCGGAGGCTCCACTGCAGGCTCTTATCTTCGATTCGGTTTTCAACTCGTTCCGCGGAATCATTGCATACTTCAAGGTTGAGAATGGCTCAATAAAGAGTGGCGACAAGGTGAAATTCTTCAACACGGGAAAGGAGTATGTTGCCGATGAGGTGGGTGTGCTCCAAATGAAGCTCGTACCTAAAAACGAGATTAAGACAGGAGATGTTGGATATATCATATCTGGAATAAAGAGCGCCGTTGAGGTTAAGGTTGGTGATACAATTACCCATACCGAAAAACCTTGCGAGAGTGCAATTGCCGGATTCGAGGAGGTGAAGCCAATGCTCTTTGCAGGTATGTACCCTATTGAGAGTGACGAGTATGAAGATTTGAGAGCGTCGCTGGAGAAGTTTCAGCTCAATGATGCCTCACTTGTATTTGAGCCGGAGTCATCTCTTGCCCTCGGGTTCGGATTCAGATGCGGATTCCTTGGTCTGCTCCATTTGGAAATTGTTCAGGAGCGCCTCTTCAGGGAGTTCAACATGGACTGCATAACAACGGTTCCAAACGTTTCCTACAAGGTTTACACAACACAAGGGAACTGTCTGGATGTGCACAACCCGAGCGGTCTTCCTGAAATAACACTCATAGACCACATTGAGGAGCCATACATAAGGGCACAGATAATATCAAAGAGCGAATTCTTCGGTCCTATTATGAAGTTATGTCTCGACAAGCGCGGCACCCTGGTAAGCCAGCACTTTCTCAGCAGCGACCGTGTGGAGCTCAACTATGACATACCTCTGGCCGAGATTGTCTTTGATTTCTATGACAAGCTCAAGTCAATATCCAAGGGTTACGCATCATTCGACTATCACCTTACAGAGTTCAAGCAGGCAGATCTTGTAAAACTTGACATTCTTCTCAACGGAGAGCAGGTTGACGCACTTTCAAGCCTTATACACCGCGACCACGCATACGATTTCGGAAGGAGAATGTGCGAGAAGCTGCAGGAGCTCATTCCGCGCCAGCAGTTCGACATTGCAATACAGGCTGCCATTGGAGCCAAGATTATTGCCCGTGAAACCGTTAAGGCGGTACGCAAGGATGTAACTGCAAAGTGCTACGGAGGTGATATTTCACGTAAGAGGAAACTGCTTGAGAAGCAGAAGAAGGGAAAACGCCGTATGCGTCAGGTAGGCAACGTTGAGGTGCCTCAGAGTGCATTCATGGCAGTGCTCAAGCTTGATTGATGAATATTGTTGAACTATGGCAGACATTGTCCTTTTTACCAAGACTTTTCCGTACGGGGTTGGAGAGACCTTTCTGGAGGATGAACTGCCACAGCTCTCCAATGCCTTCGACAGAATAATCATATATCCTCTATACATTCCTGAAGGTTCCGTAGGAAACGGCTACTCCAGAGACGGGGAACTTGCTCCATACAATCTGGAACTGAGAGCTCCGCTCCTCCCGTTTGACTACAAAAGAAGAAAGTGGAAGCTTTTTGTCAAAGGTATGTTCAATACAGTATGGGTGAACGGATTTGCAGGTGAACTCTTTTGCAAGGGTTTCCTTTCACTGAAAAATTTCCGTGGATTCTGGCAGAACACGCTTCTTCTGCGCACCATTCTTTCCAACAGAAAGGCACTGAGGGCAATAAGGGCAGACCTTGATTCAGTAGCATACTTCTACTGGGGAGACCGCAGTACAATGATTCTTCCATACCTTAAGGATTACATTTCAGAAGGGAGCACAAAGTTCGTTGTGCGCTTCCACGCAGGTGACCTCTATGAGGAGAAGAAGGGCTATCTTCCGTATAGAAAGCAAATTTTCAGCACCCTTGACTATGCTGTTGCCATCTCCTCAAATGGTGAGAAATATATAAGGGAGAGGTATTCAAAATGGCTCAGGTCAGCCGATGCCATAAAGCTTTTCCCGCTTGGCAGCATCAATCCTATTCCTAATCTGAACATGCAGCATACCAACAAGTTCAGCATAATGAGCTGCTGCAAAGTCACTCAGGTGAAAAGAGTTGAGATGATTGCTCAGGCGCTGCAGATTCTTGGAAAGAACATGAGCACTCTCATTGAGCTTTCGTCACAGAGTATGAGAACAATTGAGTGGGTGCATTTCGGTGGCGGACCTCTCCTCGAGAAGGTCAAGGCTGAATGTGCCGGACTCCCATCGTACATAAAGGTAAAATTCATGGGGCAGCAGCCTCATGCAACGGTAATCGATTACTATTTGCACAATCGCGTAGATCTTCTGGTGCAGGCTTCATCTTCCGAGGGTGTTCCCGTATCAATAATGGAGGCAATGAGCTTCGGAACTCCTGTTGTTGCAACAGATGTGGGCGGTGTGAATGAAATAGTGAACAGCAGTAATGGAACACTGCTCAACAAGGATATTACCGCAAAGCAGCTGGCAGATGCCATATATGTATATCTGAATATGGATATCCCTCACCTTGACATAATGCGCAAGGCAGCATTCGACACATGGCAGGAGGGATGGAACGGCACAAAGAACTACATTGCATTCACCAACTTCCTGAAGGAGTTGTAGTGGTTACTGATGGGAAATGAAAACACACTGCCATCTTGAACCATATTTTTCGCTGGAGCTCATTGAGGCCGGATGTGATGAGGCTGGAAGAGGCCCTCTTGCAGGTCCGGTTGTTGCAGCTGCCGTAATTCTGCCAAAAGATTTCAACAACCCTACTTTGAATGACTCCAAACAGCTTTCCGCCTCCAAACGTGAAGCCCTTCGCCCTATAATTGAGAATCAGGCCATAAGCTGGTGCGTTGCCAGCGTAAGTGCAGCGGAGATTGACAGAATAAATATCCTCAAAGCCTCCATTCTTGCAATGCACCGCGCCATAGATGGGCTTTATGGAGTATCACCAAGAGAGGTTGTTCCGGAGATTTTTGCCCGCGGCGGGGAAAGGCTCAAACCTCAACAACTTATAATTGACGGCAACCGTTTCTACAAATACGAAGATATTCCACATACCTGCATAGTGAAGGGTGACGGGAAATATGCCCCAATTGCCGCAGCCTCCATTCTTGCCAAGACATACAGGGATGAATATATGCTGCGCCTTGCTGAGCAATTCCCGCAATATGGCTGGGATAGGAATATGGCCTACCCAACCAAGGAGCATCGCCAGGCCATTCTCCAGTACGGCACCACACCGCAACACCGCCTCTCGTTCCGCCTGCTGGAAGATCCCACCCTCTTTTAATATCACTTTTGGCTTATACACTTGTTTTGACTACTTTTGTATAATTGGAAACTTCACAAAAACATAATATATGATAAACACAAACAACAAGCTTGAGGCTGCGCAGATTCAGGAGGTTGCCAGCCAGATCAGGCGTGATATAATAAGGATGGTAACCGCTTCACAGAGCGGACATCCGGGTGGAAGCATGAGCAGCACAGATATTGTAGCTTCTCTCTTCTTCAATGTAATGAACATTGACCCCAAGAGCTGGAACCGCAGCGGAAAGGGTGAGGATATGTTCATGCTCAGCGCAGGACATCTTGCTCCGGTGCTCTACAGCGCACTTGCACGCAGAGGATATTTTCCTGTCAGCGAGCTTGGCACCCTGAGACAATTCGGCTCAAGACTTCAGGGCCACCCATCAATTGAACACGGACTTCCAGGAGTATATATGGCTTCCGGCTCACTTGGACAGGGCCTGAGCGCGGCAGTGGGAGCAGCGCTCGGAAAGAGAGTTGCCGGTGACAACTCATTTGTTTATACCCTACTTGGCGATGGTGA
>DCHN01000046.1:0-5134 GCA_002315995.1 Bacteroidales bacterium UBA1751
AAAGTGTCTATTTCTGGCCTGAGACAGATGTTTCAAATGCTTTCAGGCCCAAAAACCCATGAATCGGGCCTTTGGACCTGAAGGTATTATTGTTTACAAGGATTTTTATTTGAGCATCTCTCTGAAGAGGATTGCATTGGTGAGGACGCGGGAGCTTCCGTACCAGTAGCTGCGCCATATCATATCGTCGGCAAAGAAGATTGCCCTTCCGTTGCCGTGGGTGAAGAGCATTGCAGAAGGCGCTCCAGCTATATCCCTGAGGTGCTCCTTTGATATGCATCCGCTAAGATATGGATCTTTGTTGTAGCGCATAAGTATTGTGCCCTCCTTGCTCTGGTATGTTGTTCCTACCATCTTGTATATTGGAACAGTGAGAGATTTTCTTCCCCAGGAGAGAGGCCCCTCTTTGGTGAAGTCTGCCTTCAATATGACACCCTCAACTCCTCTGTGGTAAACAGGCTTTATGTCTGTGAGGTAACTATCCCCTCCAGTTTTCATCTTATTGGTGAGGGCGTATGCCTTTCCGGTTACAATGAGGGTGCCTCCGCCGGCAACCCATCTCTCCAGCTTCTCAAGATATCCTTTAGGGGTAAGTCCGGTTGGTGTTCCGTCTGCAAGCACAATTACGTTGAACTTGGAAAGGTCTGCGCTGGCAAGGGAGGAATAATCTATCGCCGCGTGGGTGAAGTTGTAAACAAGGTCTAGATGGCGCCATATCTCGCCGCTCTGCGATACGCTCATTCCTCTGCCGGTGATTATTGCCACTTTAGGTGCGGTGATGTTGCCGAATATTGAGCTTCCCAAATCGTGTTCAGCCATAAGGCCGGTCTGGAGGGCATATACCTTCACACCCATTTGTTTTGCCAGTTGCTCAATTGTAAAGCGAAGGACTCCTCCCATTTCTGCATTGCTTGGAGTATATTCCGACACGGCTTCACTACCCATTGGAAGCTGGTTGTTCACAGGAACAATTATGGTTCCCGGGGCGAATTTTTTCTCAATGTTGTCATATTTGTACGTGAAGCTCTTTTTGGCAACGCGCACAACCAGTTTTGCCTTCAGAAGTTTTTCAATGAGGCTTGGTGCATAGAATTCATCGCATTCAAATGCGTAGGCAATAGGAGATGTCCCTCCAATCATCTCGCCCTTGAGGAGGTTGCTTGCGTGGAATCCTGATTCTCCATTCTTTGTGGCTGCAACTGCATTTCCACTTTTTTCTCCAACGGTAACTCCCTTTACACTCTTCTCATTGAAGGCAACAACCTTTTCACCAAGTGTTGCGGTTGAAGTCAGTTCCTTGATTTTCAAGTCAAAGGCGTGCGTAAAGGTCCAGGTTGAGACATCGTAGAATGTGCTATCGGCAAAGTTTGTAATGTTGTCAAACAGTGCCTTTATGGTGTAGAACTTCTCCTGCTCCATTGGAATTATGAAAGCCTTTTCATCTTTTCCACTGCGATAGACATCTATCCTGTGTCTGAGCAGAACCTCCAGCATGTGGTATGCTATGCCGTTGTTTGGTGCGGTGAACTCCAGTGCCTTGACCTTTGATGCGGCGGCCTTGCTCTTAATATCTTTGTAAAAGTTATGCTGGTATTCGATAAGTTCATCCTTCATCTTCCAGGCCGATTCCACTACGCTCATGGCTGCTACGCTCTGGTTGCATATAGTTCTTTTGTATGTAAGCAGGCCGTTCTGGGTTGGTCTTACAAAACCTCTTGAAGATCCCTGCTCGTGGAGAATGCATATTGAGCCCAGAATGTCTCCATATGCTGCTCCCTTGCCAATGAAGAAGTCGTCGTAGCCCTCCTTGCTGAAGTAGAGGGTACCTTTCTGGTCAAGAGCGCGTGCAGTGCCCTGTGCAATCTTCATTGTCAGGTCCTGATTCTTCTGAGGTGTGTTCTCGTAGGTACGGTTGGCATCGCCAGGGCTGAAATAGAAACCCTTCTGGGTGTTGCCCTGCTCATGTATATCAACTACTACATTTGGCATCCATTCAAGGTACATATCTACGCTGTTCTGCCCCTCGGGGTGCTGGACGCTAAGCCAGTCACGGTTGCAGTCGGCCCAATAGTGGTTGCTTCTTCCGCTTGGCCAGGTCTCTGAAAACTCCCTTGAATCCAGGTTTGCTACCGGGTGGAAGCTTCTTGTGTTGTTCACCCAGCTGGCGAATTTGTTTATCCCGTCGGGGTTGAGGCCAGGGGTTATTACAATTACCATTTCTTCAAGCATCTTCTCTACTTGCGGATCTGTGCAGGCTGCATAGTAGTAGGCTGCCACAAGCGCAGCTCCCACACCCGATGCCTCGTTGCCGTGGATTGATGCCATAAGGTCAACAACCAGCTTTGCATCACTGCCGGCACCGTTGCTGCCGCTATTATTGCCGGCGCCATTGCTGTTGCTGCTTATGCTTTTGCCGGTATTGCTGCCGGAAGTGGTGCCGGAGAAGTTGCTGGAGCAGAGGGCCAGATGCGCCTGGCGAATCTCCTCAATCCTCTTCTGGTTCTGTGGAGATGTAATGGTTACCTGAATGAAACGTCGGTTCTCATTGCTCTTGCCGAACTCCTTTATTGAAACGCGAGGGGAGCTATCTCTAAGTGCTCTCATATATATAAGTACGTCATTCCAGTCTGGGAACTGCTCTCCAAGATTGAATCCAAGCACCTGGAAAGGCGTTGGTACATCCTTGTTGAAAGAGACCTGCGGATTGTTCAGAAAATATCCGATTCCGGCATCCTTGCTGTTGTTGGTTTGGGCTTGAGCGCAAATTGCGGTTGCCAGGAGTAAAAGAGATATTGCGAATATTCGCAGTGATAGCTTGTTGTTGGGGTTCATCATATTTTGTATTGTTTATTTCTGTTGTTTGAATCAGCTATTTGATGCAATGATTTGTGCAATGTTATATCTGATTGTTGTAATGTGTGATGCGGTAATTGAAGAAGGAATTGTGGACTGTTTAATTCGAAAGTAAAAATAAGAAAAATAACCGAGAAGTATACTGTTAGTTTTGATCCAAAAGAAAAATGGTTCAAAACTATATAAAATTGGTCTATACTTGTTTCTTTGTTTTTTTTTTTTAGTTTTGTAAAAAGTAGAAACACCATATTCGTATAATTATGAAACCTAGCAAGTTATACACAATTTTGGCTATTGTTGGCGGAATTGTTGTGGGGGCAGGTGCCTATTTTATGTATGCGCTCCGCGCACATACATATCTGGGAGATGATTCTGCAGCCTGCGTTAACTGCCACATCATGGCTCCATATTATGCTGCGTGGATGCACTCCTCGCATGGGAGGGATGCCACCTGTAACGATTGCCATGTGCCGCATGAAAATGCGGTGAAAAAGTGGGCTTTTAAGGGAAAGGATGGAATGATGCATGTCGGTAAGTTCATTACCGGTATGGAGAGAGATGTCATAAGAGCCCAGGAGGCAAGTTCCCAGGTGATAATGAACAACTGTATCCGTTGTCACGAACAACTTACCAATGAGTTTGTCAAGGATGGCAAAATGGATTTCATGAAGACGCAGGCGGGTGAAGGAAAGAGTTGTTGGGAGTGTCACAGGGATATTCCTCATACAAGAAGCGGTTCACTCTGCTCGGCTCCGAATGCACTTGTTCCGTATCCTGAGTCGCCAGCTCCACAGTGGCTTCGCAAAGCGGTGGGCGTCAAACATTAAGAAATAATAATCAAAACTATATGACCTATGTGTAAAGAAATGAAAACATCCACAAGATGGATTATCTTCCTGGCCTGCATGGTTGTTGTATTTGTCCTTGGACTTGCAGTATCTGCGCTTATGGAACGCCGTGCCGAACTTGCCAGCGTATTCAACAACAAGAAGGTTGAAATTACCGGAATCGAGTCAAGGAATGAGATATTCGGGAAAAACTATCCTCGTGAGTACGAGACTTGGAAGCAGACTGAGGTTTGTGACTTCCAAACTGAAATAAACGGCAACATTGCTGTTGATGTTCTTGAGCAGAGGCCTGATATGGTAATTCTTTGGGCAGGATATGCCTTCAGTAAGGATTACTCTTCACCTAGAGGCCACATGCATGCAATAGAAGATATAACAGCTTCGTTACGTACAGGTGCTCCTAAAACTGATACCGATGGTCCTCAGCCATCTACTTGCTGGACCTGCAAGAGTCCGGATGTTCCACGTGTAATGGCAGAGAAGGGAATTGCTGAGTACTACAACGGCAAATGGGGTGCATTGGGATCAGAAATTGTGAACCCTATTGGATGCGCAGACTGCCATGAGCCTGAAAATATGAATCTTCATATCAGCCGTCCGGCACTCATTGAGGCTTTTGAGCGTCAGGGTGTAGATATATCAAAAGCCACACAGCAGGAGATGCGCTCACTTGTTTGTGCACAGTGTCATGTGGAGTACTATTTCAAGGGAGAAGGCAAGTATCTTACATTCCCTTGGGACAAGGGTTTCACCGTTGAGGATATGGAGAAGTATTATGATGAGACTGCATACGCAGATTATACACATAAGCTGAGCAAGGCTCCTATTCTAAAGGCTCAGCATCCATGCTTCGAGATTGCAAAATATGGTATCCATGCTCAGAGAGGTGTATCATGTGCAGACTGCCACATGCCATATAAGAGTGAGGGCGGTGTGAAATTCAGCGATCATCATATTCAGAGTCCTGTGGCATATATAGATCGCACTTGCCAGGTGTGTCACAGAGAGGATGAGCAGACACTCAAGCAGAACATATATGATCGTCAGCAGAAATGTACCGAAATCAGAAATCGTCTTGAAAGAGAACTTACAACGGCTCATATTGAAGCTAAATTCGCTTGGGAGAAGGGCGCAACAGAGAGTGAAATGGCTCCAGCGCTTGCACTCATTCGTCAGTCACAGTGGAGATGGGATTTTGGAGTTGCATCTTGGGGCGCTTCATTCCACGCTCCTCAGGAGATTTCAAGAATTCTTGCAAATGGTCTCGATAGAGCATATCAGGCTCGCATGGCCATTTCAAAGGTACTTGTAAAGCACGGCTTTACAGGGGAAGTTCCTATGCCTGATATCTCAACAAAGGAGAAAGCTCAGAAGTATATTGGTCTTGATATTGAGGCTGAGCGTGCTGCAAAGAAGGAGTTCCTTGCAACAAC
>DCHN01000046.1:5218-9769 GCA_002315995.1 Bacteroidales bacterium UBA1751
ATTATGTGGGCCGGTCCTTGGAAATATAAGGAGGGTCTGACAATAGGCGCCGGTTTAGTTATAACCGGCGCTTTGCTTCAGGCCTCTGTTGGAAGGGTGGAATGGGGAGTGATTTCTTCTCCTGTTAATTATCTCCTTCTTGCCGTTTATCTTGTATCTTTAGTAGCGGCTCATATCTTGCGAAAAAGGGTCCTTCTCTTTTCGTGGTTGGGGACTACTTTTTCAGCTGCAACGTCTCTTGGATGGAGTGCGCTGCTTACGGTGCTTCTTGGTCTGATACGGCAGATACCTTCTCAAAATGGTTATTCCGGTTTTCCCGGATTGGATCAGATGCTTTCCAACTGGTCATTTGTCCTAGTTTACACCTGGATGGTCACATCTTTGGGGTTGGTAATTCTTAGGGTGTGCATTCCATTGAAGTTGAGGAGAATACCGTTCCTTTTGAATCATCTGGGACTATTTATTGCTTTGCTGTGTGCGGTTTTGGGAAATGCAGACCTTCAGCGCTTAAAGATGTACACAAAGGTGGGTGCACCTGAATGGCGCGCATTTGATGAGATGGGGAATATGGTTGAACTTCCAATTGCAGTTGAACTCAAGCAGTTTTCCATAGAGGAGTATCCTCCAAAGCTAATTGTTGCCAATAACGAGAGTGGAAACGCTCTTCCTGAAGGGAGACCTGAGAACCTTGTTGTGGAGCCGCAATTGGTTGAAACCATAAATGGCTGGAGGGTGGAGGTCTTGAAATATCTGCCTGAAAGCGCTCCTGTTTTTGCAGATATGACATGTATGGGTATGTCATATTCAACTGCCTGTGAAGGTGCGTCCAATAGTGGCGTAAGATATAATGAGTTTCATTCAACCGGAGCCTGTTCATCAGCATTAGTCAGGGCGACTGGCTTAGGTGACAATGCAGATACTTCCATTGAGGGGTGGGTATCTTGCGGAAGCTATGCCTTTCCAATGAAGACTTTGAAACTGAGCGAGAAAGAGAGTCTTGTAATGCCGGAGCGGGATCCTAAAAGATATCTTTCTGCCGTGGAGATTTACACTGAGAGCGGAAAGCATGTTTCAGATACGATTCAAGTAAACAAGCCATTCAGAATAGATGGGTATAAGGTGTATCAGCTCGATTATGACAAGATGCTAGGCAGATGGTCCGAGCAATCTGTGTTTGAAATAGTCTCAGATCCTTGGATGCCTGCCGTTTATGTTGGTATTTGGATGCTGGTTGCCGGAGCGTGTTGTATGTTTGTCCAATTCGGAAGGAAAAAGGAGGAGAGAATATGAACTGGTCCGGTTTCAACATTTTTGCCATAACGGCGTTACTCTTCTGGATGGTGGCTGCAATATGCTCATGGAGGCAGAAGAGGGTTTTATCACTTTCTCTATCGGCCGTTGGTACGGCCATATTCTTCTCATTTATTGCAGGCTTGTGGTTCACACTCAACAGACCGCCTATGAGAACTATGGGAGAGACACGTTTGTGGTATGTTTTTTTTATCTCATTGGCTGGAATTATTGTCTATTTTAAGTGGCATTACAAATGGATTCTCTCCTTCAGTTTTGTAATGGAACTGGTGTTCACCTGCATAAACATCTTTAAACCAGATATTCATAACAAGACTCTGATGCCGGCACTGCAGAGCCCGTGGTTTGCTCCTCATGTAACCGTATATATGTTCGCATACGCTCTTTTTGGTGCGGTTGCCCTTGTTGCCGTATATATTCTGTTTATAAAAAAGGGTGTAATCAAGGCCTCTGAAATGGAGATGTGTGACAATCTTACCGGTGTGGGGCTTGCCTTTATGACAATAGGTATGCTCTTTGGTGCAGTTTGGGCAGAGCAGGCATGGGGGCACTATTGGGCATGGGATCCAAAGGAGACTTGGGCTGCGGCAACATGGTTCTCGTATCTGGTATACATTCACCTTAGATCACACTCATTTAGCAACTTCGGAAGTTCCCCTTCAACCTCAATAACTCCAGTCGCCTCCATTAAAGACAAGGTGGCACTTGTGATTCTGATTATCTCCTTCCTGCTGCTCCAGATGTGCTGGTGGGGAATCAACTATTTGCCTAGTGCGCAAGGAACAAGCGTGCATACATACAATATGTAAAAAACCTTTAAAAACCATATTATGAAACCGAACATGAAATTTTTCAATTCGCCAAAGGTGGATATTAAAATTTCTGTGAGAGTGCAGCGGAGCGGAATGGCTCTCAGTCTCTTACAAAATTTTTGAAAAATTTCATTTTCAAAAATTTTTAATAGAATGAAAAAACTGTACTATTTATTCGCGGCAGCGGCTGTATCACTGCTCTCATTTACAGTTACAGCTCAGGAAAACAATTTCTACATCGATGCTCAGTTAAGGGCAAGAGGTGAGTGGCGCAACGGAGTGTTGGATCCGGGTGCTGAAAATACCAAACATGGCTCCTTTATCAATGAACGTGCCCGTTTGGCATTGGGCTACAGCACAAGTTGGTTGGAGTTGAAATTTGCAGGCCAGCATACCGGAGTATGGGGGCAAACAGCGCAGAATCCGGTGAACAACGGAGACTTCAATATTAATGAGGCGTGGGCAAGATTGAAATTCGGTGGAAAGAAGAGTTTCTACTTCCAGTTTGGAAGGCAGACTTTGATCTATGATGATGAAAGAATATTGGGAGGTCTCGATTGGCATATTGCAGGACGGTCACATGATCTGGCAAAAATAGGGTATCTCTCATCTGACAAGAAGCACCAGATTGACGCTGTTTTCGCATTCAATCAGAACTCACCTAAAGGTGCAGGTGGAACCTATTTTGCAGCTGGCGGTCAGCCATACAAAAATATGGAGACAGTGTGGTATCATATCAATACTGGGGACAAGACCCCGGTAGGACTCTCTTTCCTCTTCATGAACCTTGGATTCGAAGATGGTAGCCAGGCTAATCCTCTCACAAGGTATATGCAGACTATGGGAACATACATTACTGTAAAACCTGCAAACTGGACACTCGAGGGCTCTTTCTACTATCAGTGTGGCAAGGCTGGATATGACCTGAAGAAATCCGCATGGATGTTTGCTCTTAAGGCTACTGCAAAGTGCAATAGCGTATGGAGCACAACACTTGGACTCGATTGGCTCAGCGGTCAGAACGACTCTGATAAGAGCACTGCATTTGATCCTCTGTATGGAACACACCATAAGTTCTATGGTCTCATAGACTATTGGTATGTGAACAGAAGTTCCAGCGCTCCAAAACTTGGTCTTATTGATCCTTATATCACCTTGTCTGCAAATGCAAGCAAGAGTTTGAATATGGCTCTCACATATCACGCATTCATGAATGCGTCGGATGGTGGTATAGAGGCTATGGGAAAAGGGAAGTATCAGGCATCTGAAATTGACCTTCAGTTTACATGGAAGGCCATGAAGTATGTAACGTTTATGGGTGGATATTCGGGATTCTTTGGAGGAAGCAATTTCTATAAGCCTCTCGAGAATTGCAACAAGACCCAGAACTGGTGCTGGCTGCAGATTAACATAAATCCAAGAATTTTCTCAACAAATTGGTAGAGAGATAATCTTGTTCACAATAATGATTGTATCGTTGGGGGTAACATGAAATTCAAGTAGCATGTTACCCCCGTTCGTTAGATATCTATAGACCGTATAGGCATGGCAGGTCCCCAAATTTTGCCGCAACTTGCCCATCTTGTCCTTTCCGAACCATCAAACGGCCACAAAACATGCCCTTTTTGTGGCCAAATCACTTCCTGGACTGCAACCGTTTTCGTAACTACTTTTTATATTTGCAACAAATTATTCAGAATATGGAAAATTCTAAGAACGATTGCGGTTTTTTCAAAGGTCACTATTTCAAATCCTTCCTTGTGAACTTCCTTGGTGTGGCGCTTGGCGTTGCATTGACACTTACAGGCGAGGCTCTGATTACAGAATATGGGGAGCAAAAGCGGGCAAAGGAGATTCTTGAACTTGTAAAAGAGGAGTTACAGGTTAATGTTACTGGCATGGAGCAGTTTATGGATGTGCTGAAAAAGGAGCACGCAGCCATTGACTACCTGCTTGCACACAGGAGTGATATCAAGTCAATTCCATATGATTCGCTTGAATTATATGGTGCGCGGGTTGCATCAGCTCCATTAATGCAAATGGACAATATTGCCAATAATCTGCTTCAGAGTTCCGATTTCCAAAACGGTATCAGTGACAATTCGCTCAAACTTTCAATAGTTGAAGCATATCTTACACTTAAAACATCCGCCGAGAGTTTCAATAACGTTGCCGAACTAAAAACAAAACTCATTCTCGATGCCCAGACTCCACATTACAAGCAGTTGCTATCAAAGCGAAACATCTTTGACAGGGAGCTTTGGGAGGAATTTCTCTTCTGCGCTGAGGGCGTTTTCCTTATGCAGCAGGAGCATGGCGGAATTCACATGGTGCTGGATGCCATGGAGGCAAACAACAGAAGAGTGAGCGAAGTTATTGTTGATATTGATGAATACCTTCAGTAGCGAGCAATGTTCCAATGAGAGGA
>DCHN01000046.1:9846-10947 GCA_002315995.1 Bacteroidales bacterium UBA1751
GGAGAAAGATCGGCTATTTTTTTGCGGCAGAGTGGAGAACCAGAACAACGGCCGTTACAATTACAATGATTCCACCATATTGCACTGCGGAAATCTCCTCCTTGAAATAAAGGACTCCTACAACAACGGCCGTAAGAGGCTCCATGCATCCCAGAATGGATGTCACAGTTGATCCCACGTACTGTATTGCATATATCAAAGTAAGATTTGCAATAAGTGTTGGTACAAGTGCCAGCATCAGAATATTGAACCACTGATCTGCCCTCTCCAGCACTGCAAAGTTCCCTCCATGCAACAGAGCATTCACGAAAAACCAGAATCCGGCGCAGAACAGGACATAGAACGAGAGTTTGCCTCCTTTCACTCTCTTTAAGGTAGACGAGACGTTCACGCGTACTATGTAGAGCGAGTAGGTGAGCGTTGCAACAAGCACCAGAAAGACTCCTGTTGTATCCAGGCTGATGTTGCCGCTTGAAACTCCGCTCAGGGCCGCAACTCCCACAATGGAGAGAAGGATGCACATGGCCATGCGGAGAGTAATTCTATCGCGGTAGAAAACAATCATTATTACCGCAATGAAAACTGGATAGAGAAAGTGTATGGTGGTTCCCAGACCACTGTCGATATACTTGTATGAGGCCGTGAGGCATATTGCCGTGGCTCCGTACAGAATTGATGCAAACAGTACGTGCAGAAACCCTTTCCAGTCTATTGAAAATATCTCTTTTGCCGCCAACCTGGCCGATAGTGATGCGCCCTTTCCCTCGCTCCTTTTGAGTATTGCTGACCTGATCCATAGAAACAGACCGAGAATGAGCGTGCCTAGTAAAAAGCGGTAGAGACAGATTGATTCTGTGTTGATGCCATCTGCAAGTAAAGGCTTGGAAAAGAGAGGAATAAATCCGAACGATGCGCTTGAGGCCATCGCCAGAAAAATGCCTTTTATTTTGTTGCCGGTCATTCTGTTTTCGTTGAGTTCGGGTGGCAAAGATAATTCTTTTTTATTCTTTTGCCCCGGGCCCGATCATCTCTTGGGAATCCGAATAGAATTTGTTAAATTTGCACAATTTGGGTATTGTGCATTTTCAGTATCCGGAACAG
>DCHN01000046.1:11071-14817 GCA_002315995.1 Bacteroidales bacterium UBA1751
GATTTTTTGAGAGTATTGGCTGAGAGAACTCCTGCAGATTTTGATCAGGAGCATCCAAGAATGATTGTTTATTCAAATACGGTTACACCTGACCGTACCACATTCCTTCTTGGTAAGGGGCCGGATCCTACAGAGTACATCAAGGCTGGTATGAATCAGCTTATAGATTGGGGCGCTGACATACTTTGTGCAACCTGCAATACAGCCCACTACTTTATTGACGGATTCAGGGATGAAATAGACAAGCCAATTGTACATATCATTGACGAGACAATACGCACAGCCAAAGAGCGCAGTCCTAAAGGTGCATGGCTTACCGCTACGCTTGGAACAATGAAAACCGGTTTGTATCAGAAGCATGCAAAGGACAATGCATACGATTTCAGAATTGCTTCACCTGAGCTTCAGGTTGAGATTCATGATGTTACCGATATGGTTAAGGCCGGAAAGTGCAAAGAGGCCGGTGAAAAGTTCAGAGGCATAATAGAGCAGCTCTGGGCAATAGAGAAACTTCCTGTTGTAGGTGCCTGCACAGAGATTCCAATTGCATATGCCAACACAGGGCTTGATCCGCAGATGGGAATCTCATGTCTTGAGGCCCTTGCAGATGGTTGCATCAGAGAACTATACTACAAGTAGGAATAAAAAGAACACAGCATTTTGTTTGCAATTGCACACTTATCTAAAAACAAACAATAGTATTTAGAAAACCAGAAATATTGCTTTTTATGAAAAAGATTAAAATAGCTCTTCCATGGCAGATACTTATTGCAATGGCCCTTGGAATCATTTTTGCCCTCACTTGCACCTCATGGGTGAAATATGTAAGTTGGGCAGGTGACATTTTCCTCCGCCTTCTCAAGATGGTTGTCATCCCTGTAATTTTCACATCAATGATTGTTGGTGTGGCAAGTGTAGGAAAGTCAGCCGACCTTGGACGTATTGCCGGAAAGACTCTTGCTTTCTTTGTAATCACTACTCTCATTGCAACCTTCATTGGCCTTGGTCTTGTGAATCTTATTGCTCCTGGTGAGGGCGCTCAGATTGTTGATGCAAATGAAACGGCGCAGCAGCTTATGAATGCGGAGAAGGTCTCTTTGGGGCAGCAGTTGATTAACATTGTTCCTGAGAATATTTTCAAGGATATGGTCAACAGTAACCTCCTTTCAATAATCTTCTTTGCAATTATGTTCGGATTCTTCGTTACTCAGGCTGAGGAGAAATCAAGAACAACCATTCTTGACTTCTTCCAGGCTCTCTTCGAGGTCATAATGAAGATTATCATGAACGTCATCAAACTTGCACCTATTGGCGTCTTTGCAATTGTTTCAAAGATGGTTGCCCAGCAGGCTGGCGATATGGCAAGATTGGCTGGAATGGCACAGAGCCTTGGTCTCTTCCTTGTTGTGGTTTGGGCAGGATGTCTCATTCACTTCTTCATTGTAATGCCTGCAATTGTCTATTTCCTTGCTCATGAGAATCCTTACAAGCATATGAAGAAGATGTCAACAGCCATTCTTACAGCTTTTTCAACCTGCTCTTCTGGTGCAGCACTTCCTATATCAATGAAGGATTCGCAGGAGAAGTGTGGAATTTCCAACAAGATTGCAAGTTTCGTGCTTCCACTTGGAGCTACAATTGATATGAACGGTACCGCACTATATGAGTGTGCGGCCGTTATCTTCATTGCGCAGGCGTATGGTGTTGACATGAGCTTCATGCAGCAGCTTATTGTGGTTGTTACAGTACTTTTCTCTGCAATTGGAGCTGCAAGCATACCTATGGCAGGACTTGTTATGCTCACCATTGCATTGAACGTTGCAGGCCTTCCACTCGAGGGTATAGGTATTGTACTTGCCGTTGAGCAGCTTTGCGATATGCCAAGAACTGCAACCAATACATACGGTGAACAGAGTGCGGCTGTTGTAATTGCGAAATCGGAGGGTGAGAAACTTACCATAAGCGATTAGCTGTTTGACATTCAGTTGATATACAAGAATATTCCATATGAAAAAAAACAGTGAGGAGATAAAGGAATTGCTCCATACTCATAATCTGAAGGCCACAAAACAGCGCATTGCCATTTATGAGGCCCTCAGCAGGCTTGGGCATACCAGTGCCGACACAATAGTTGACATAATGAAGAGCGATTTCCCGGAACTCACTGTTGCAACCGTATACAATGTTCTTGATTCGTTCGTAAAGGCTGGTATAGTTTCAAAAAGGCTTTCACACGCCACAAAGATGCACTTTGATGTCACAACATCTGAGCACATCCACCTTTACGACAGTAATAGGAACAAGTTCAAGGATCTGGAGCAACCGGAACTCTTTGAACTTGTAAGAAATTATATCAGTGAAATGAATATGGATGATTTCGATTTGGAGTCAATTGATCTCCAGCTCGTAGGCCATTTCAGAAATTGAAAGAAAAGAGTTGAAACGGGGTAATTTATTATGACCTTAAAATCCATTACAAAGGGTATTCCAAATACAATAACGTGTTGCAATCTTCTCAGTGGCGGCGTAAGTGTGGCACTCTCATTCTCGGGAGAGTTTCAGTATGCTTTCATTATGATTCTCATTGCTGCTGTGTTCGACTTTCTTGACGGACTCAGTGCAAGAGCTTTGGGAGCATATTCCGCTATTGGGAAAGAACTTGATTCCCTGGCCGATATGGTGAGCTTCGGAGTTGCTCCGGCGGTTATGCTTATGTGCAAGTTCTCGCTTCTGCTCAGGGAGTCTAACGGAATTATGCCTTCAAATGGCGTTGAAAGTGGCGGCATAATCATATTCGGCTTTGGTGTCATTACTTTCTGGTCACTCACTCCGCTCCTCGTTGCCGCCTTTTCGGCTTTGAGACTGGCAAAATTCAATATAGATGAACGTCAGAGCGAGAACTTCATAGGATTGGCCACACCTGCTTGTGCCATGATATTGGGCTCTATGATATGTATGATGGAAAAATATCCAGAATTCAACGGATTTTTCCTTTCTCATTGTCTGCTCATTCCAGCTGTTGTCATTGTGCTGAGCTGGCTCCTGGTAAGCGAGATTCCTATGTTTTCCTTCAAGTTCAAGAGCCTCTCATGGAGTAATAACAGCCACCGTTTCATCTTTCTGCTCTTCATTATTGCTGCTGCAGTGTTTGTTATGGCGGCCTCATTGCATTGGAGTGTTCTTGTCTTCTCCGTAATGGTGGCGTATCTGGCAATTAACCTTGGCATGGGGGCAAAGGATATTTTTGGAAAGAGAAAAGTAAAATAGTTGGAACAATGGATTACAATACACAGAGAGAGAAGCTTATTATGCCGGAGTACGGCAGGCATGTGCAGGATATGATAGAGTATGTAAAGAGTATTCCTGACAAAGAGAAACGGAATGAACAGATTCAGGCCGTTGTGCAGGTTATGGGAACTCTTAATCCACAATTGAGGGATTTGGTGGATTTCAGGCATAAACTCTGGGATCATGTTCAGATTATCTCAGATTTCAGCATAGATATTGACTCGCCGTATCCTATGCCAACCCGTGAGAATATTAACACAAAACCAGCTCCGATTCCGGTTGAGAAGACACCGCTTAAGGCAGCTTGCTACGGCAGAAATATACAGAATATGATAGATGTCATTGCCCTGAGAGAGGATGATGATATCAAGAAATATATGATAAAGACGCTTGCCAGCTATATGCAGCAGCAGTATCTGATATGGAATAAGGACAGCGTTGCTGAAGAGACCATATTC
>DCHN01000046.1:14977-18053 GCA_002315995.1 Bacteroidales bacterium UBA1751
AAAAAAGATAGAAGGGAGAAATAAGGGAGAAATAAGATAGAAGATATAGGACAAAGTATAGTTAAAACAAAAGGTTGAACAGACTTTGAAACGAAGTATGGCAAACAAGGATACAGAGAGAAAAAAGAGTAGCAGGAGCACACGCTCTTCACGCTCGCACTACGGAATGTACACCCTGGTTGGACTGATTTTCCTATCTATGTCGGTGTACACTCTTGTATCAGAGATTTCATATCTCTTTACATGGGCTAACGACCAGTCCATTATTCAGGATAACAGTTTTGTAGCCACTTTACTTGAGATGGACAACACATCAGCAAGTAACGATGGAGGTCTGGTGGGACTCAGTTGGGCAAGACTCCTTATTACAGATCTGTTCGGAGTGGGTGCCTTCATTTTTCCTCTATTCTTTGGCGGCGTGGCGCTTTTTTGTTTCAAAAAGGGAAGCGTAAATCTTGTAAAACTGATTTTTATCTCCCTTTTCGGCTCAATAATAATATCTCTTTCTGCATCCTTCATTCTCACAAACACCGGTGTGGATGACTGGTTTGGAACCGGAGCAGGTGGATCTTACGGACACTATGCTGTTGAGGTACTTACAAAACTGACCGGCACTGTTGGTGCTGCTTTGATCCTTTCTTTCCTATTCCTTTTGTGGATGGCGTTCATCACTCCTTGGACACTCCGTTTCATTGACGCAATAGTTGACTCCATTGCTTCATTCCTTACCTTCAAGAAGAGAGAGAAGAAGCCGGATGTTGTGCGCTCTGATGCTGTTGCAGTGGGAACATCCGCTGCGCTTTGTGAGAGTGGGCATATGGGGAATGGAGGTGAGAGCCTGTCTAATGATTTCCCGATGCAGCAGGATGCGGGTGGAAATGATGCTGATGCAGGGTTGAGTGAATATGATCAAATAATGTCGGGAATTGATACATCTGGAGACGTAGGAATGGGTGAAGGAATCTCTGAGGTTGGCAATGGAATTGCTGATGATCTTCCTCTTGGCGATTCTCAGGACTCCTATGGTACTGATTCTTCTCAGAGTGTAGAAACTGACGTGGATTCTGGCAATGACAGTGCAGCAGAGAGTGATGACTTTCCTGCCTCCGAGCCTGATTCGCTCAATGGACTTACCGAGGAGCAGATAAATGCGCTCTTTGACCCGAGACTTGATCTGGTGGGATATCAGGCTCCTTCACTGGGATTGCTCAATACATATCTTGACAAACAGTACCAGGTAAGCAAGGAGGAGTTGGAGAGAAACAAACTCCAGATTGTAAAGACATTGAAAAACTTTAAGCTTGGAGTATCCCGTATTTCGGCAAAAATAGGACCTACCGTTACACTTTATGAAATTGTTCCGGCTCCAGGTGTTAGAGTTTCCCAGATAAAGAGACTTGAAACTGACATTCAACTCTCTCTGGCGGCACGAGGAGTGCGAGTGGTTGCTCTTCCTGGCAAGGATACTGTAGGAATAGAGGTGGCTAATGTAAAGCCTAGCGTTGTATCAATGCTTTCATGTCTTGAATCGTCTGCATTCAGAGATAATAACTATGCTTTGCCTGTTGCAATAGGTAAAACAATATCTGGTGAGGTATACACCTTTGACCTTGCCAAACTTCCGCATCTTCTTGTTGCCGGTGCAACCGGTCAGGGAAAATCAGTTGGTTTGAATGCAATCCTTACCTCACTTCTCTATTCCAAGCATCCTTCTGAATTGAAGATTGTGCTTGTTGACCCGAAGAAGGTGGAGTTCTCGCTATATTCCAAGTTGGAAAAGCATTTCCTTGCCCAGTTGCCTGATGCTGATGAGCCTGTAATCACCGACACCAAAAAGGTGGTCAATACGCTCAACTCTCTTTGTATTGAGATGGACAGCAGATATGATCTTCTGAAGATGGCAGGAGTGAGAAACCTCAATGAGTATAATGAAAAGTTCCTCAACCGCCACCTGAATCCTCTCAAAGGACATAGATTCATGCCATATATTGTAGTGGTCATTGATGAGTTCGCAGATTTGCTTATGACTGCCGGAAGAGAGGTGGAGGAGCCGCTCAGCAGGCTTGCGCAGCTTGCTCGAGCAATTGGAATACATCTGGTAATTGCTACCCAGCGTCCTACCACCAGCGTTATTACTGGAAATATCAAGGCGAACTTCCCAGCCCGCATAGCATTTATGGTCAAGTCCGGGATTGATTCCAAGACCATACTCGACGAGGTTGGCGCAAATCAGCTTGTGGGTCGTGGAGATATGCTCATATCAACAGGAGCTGAACTTACAAGAGTGCAGTGCGCTCTCATAGAGACTGAGGAGGTTGAGAAAATTGTGGATTTCATTGGAGGTCAGAGGGGTTATCCTACACCTCACTATCTTCCAGAGTATGTGGGAAGTGATGAGGAAGATGATTCCAATGTTCCGGGTGCAGTTGACCTTTCCAAGCGTGACCATCTTTTCGAGGATGCCGCTAAACTCGTAGTCATAAATCAACTCGGTTCAACATCTCTTATTCAGAGAAAGATGAACCTTGGTTACAATAGGGCCGGTCGCATAATGGACCAGCTCGAGCAGGCAGGTATTGTTGGACCTAATCAGGGCAGCAAGCCACGCGAAGTGCTTGTAATGGATATTACACATCTCGACTCAATGTTGGCCAACATAAGGGATGTGTATGGAGGGTAGAGTATTAACAACAAACAATTAAAGCTATGGCATACGAACAAAGGGAGGGACAGGGAAGCCTGTTCAAGAATGAGAAGCAGAATGATCGCCAGCCTGACTACAGAGGAACCATTATGATTGGCGGGGTTACTTATGAGGTGGCAGCATGGGAGAGAACCTCGCAGAGAGGCGCCCAATATTTGAGCCTCCAGGCATCACAGCAGCAGAATAGAGGATATCAGAGTCATCAGGGGCAGCAAACTGCTGCACCACGCGCAAACTATGGGCCTCAGATGCAGGCTCCGGCTCCTACCGAAGCTGACATTCCTGCAGATGGTCTTGACGATCTTCCATTTTAGTGGAAACAAACCTTTATTGGAGAAATCACCCCGTCCACAATGCGTTGTGAGCGGGGTT
>DCHN01000046.1:18084-24865 GCA_002315995.1 Bacteroidales bacterium UBA1751
TGAAGTATTCTGCGTGAAGATGGGAGAAGGGAGTTGCATCGATTACCCAGATTCTTCACGAATCCAAGCCCCTTGCCCATATATGTGAGAAGCAGGAGACCTCTTGGAGCTCCGTTGAGTATTATTGGTTCTTTTGAAAGGAACTCCAAAGCTATATCTTCTGAAACTTCAAATCTGTTGAATGGTAATCCAATGGAATCGGCACAGTTTTCAGGTGAAAGAAAGGCGGCTGTTGCAAGGCTGTGTTCGGGAACCAGATCTTTGCCTTTTATGTACCCTATGGCTACTCCGCAGCTGAGCACTTTAACACTCTTTGCAAGCAATTCTGCATCAGATGCATCAGATTTTGGAACAGCTTTGTAGAGTTCCCCCTGCATGGAGCAGGTGTATGACGCTGTACCAATATTGTTGATACTTACAAGAATTGATGATATTTGCTCAGGCAGTTTTTGCTGCCGTTTGACCTCTGTTTTCTTCTTGACAGTGAAATTATTGGTACCACACCCTTCAATTCGCATAAGTGCGCAGAATTGCCCCTCACCAGTTACAAGACCGGGTATAAATTGCCACCCTCCAGCAGCGGTTCTCAATATGTTTTTGGAAATGGAACTATGGCACAGATCAAAATCCATATCAATGGATGTTGCCGCAAATTCCTCCTTCAGGAATGAAATGATGTCATCATTCTCGCAGTGGTTGAATGTGCAGGTTGAGTATATGAGAAATCCTCCCGCTTTTAAGCATTTTACAGCGGCAGAAACAATTCTCTGTTGCCGTGCGGCACATAACCTTACATTGTCAATTGACCAGTTCTCAATGGCTGCATTCCCCTCACTGCTCTCCATTTTTCTAAACATTCCCTCGCCGGAACATGGAGCATCTACCAGTACAATATCGAACCACCCCGGAAGATTATCTGCAAATTTTTCTGAATCTGATGAGGTTACAACTGAGTTGGCAGCTCCCCATATCTCAATGTTCTCCCTCAGTATTGATGCACGGCTTCCTATTACCTCATTGCTTACCACAATGCCGCTACTGCCAATGAGTTGAAGCAGGTGCGTAGATTTTCCCCCCGGTGCCGCGCACATATCCAGAACCCTGATTCTCCTGCCTGCTTCAAATAGAGATGGCTCAACCCTCCTTATTGCATTGAAAGCGCTCTCAAGAAACATTGATGAGGCATCCTGAACATAATATGCTCCAGTATGGAACAACGGATCGTGCGTGAAACTCGGTCTGCGGTTGAGGTAGAAACCGGTGGTACACCATGGAACCCTTTCAACCTTGCCTCCGGAGACTCTTTCAATGTGTATCATGAAGTCGTCGCAGGAAATCTTGTTGGGATTGAATCTTACTGACGTTACCTGTTCCGATAGAGTCAAAGAGGCGTTGAACTTGTCAAACGCCTCTTTTCCATGTGATTTAATGAATATCTCCTTGAAATCTTCAGGAAGGATCATATGTTCATTTTTGATCTTATCTGTTCCACATCAATATCGTTTGGGTTGAAATTTCCCTCTGAAGCATCCTTTATCTTCTCTGTAATGGTGTCAACCATTGTCTGCAGTTTGTTGCCAAGCATCATTTTGAGCATGAATGGCAAATCTGCATTCAACTCAAGATGGAATTCAGTCTTCTGGATATCCAGAGGATTCATGAAAACTTCCAGGGTGAATTTGAATGGTGTATTTCCGGCCTCCTTGATTTGAATGTATGAATATGGCATGCGGCTGCATATCTGTGCGCCGATTTCAAATCCCTGCACTTTTGCCGTAAGGGTATCTTCTGTTGCCTGCACGCTCTCCCTCTTATCTTCAGGAAGATTCTGTACAAAATGCCTCATGTCCGCAAAGGCTCCAAAAAGCTGCGGCGCTGGAATGTTTATTGTTTCGCTCTTGCCCTTTATGCTTGTCATATTCCCCATTTGTCAGGAGATATTCTCCATTCTGACAATACTTTAATATCGCTCTCTTTAATGTATTTGGTTGCTACGGCCTGCTCAAGAAGTGCCTCATAGTAACTGAGAGTATGGAGCTCTACATTGGCCTTTTCAAATGCACTTATTGAGGTAATGAAGTTGTATGAGAAAATTGCAACCATACCGCAAACTATTGCCCCCTCCTTGAGAAGAGCATCAACAGCGGAGAGACTGCTCATTCCTGTTGAAATGAGGTCCTCAACAACCACTACCTTTGTGCCCTGCTTGAGGTCTCCCTCAACTCTGGCACCTGTCCCGTGATCTTTTGGTTTCGGCCTAACATATACCATAGGAAGATTCATCTTCTGTGCTACAAGAGCCGCTACTGCTATTGCTCCTGTTGCCACTCCGGCAATATATTCAACCTGCTGATAGTGTTTCTTAATCTTCTCAACAAAGGCATCTGCAACTCTCTCCCTTATTGCAGGGTATGATAGGATTTTTCTGTTGTCACAATATATTGGTGATTTCCAGCCGCTTGCCCATGTAAAAGGGTCATCAGGTCTCAGGATAACAGCATTTATTGAAAGAAGGTCCTGAGCAATTGTTTTCTCTACTGATTCCATAATAGATTTATTTACGGGTGCAAAGTTAACCATTTATTATTTATTTATTCATACCTTTGCCGCGCCAAATTCGAACCAATGGAGACAACATCATACAACATATACTTTGAAAAGCGTATGGTTACCATATGCCATAGCTCCCAAATAACTGTTTCAACCAATCCGAATGCTGTTATTTGCTGTGCAAAGAGATTCGGCAACCTTGCTGATACAGGAGAGTGGATGGAGAAGAGGAGAGGTGTGCATAATCTTGTGCTTGCTTCCGATGGTTGTGGGTACTCACCGGAGAGTGTATTCAATGAAGTCTGCTCCGGATTCAGGGAGGTCAATGCAGCAGGAGGCGTAATTGAAAACTCCAAAGGTGAGATTCTGCTCATTTTCAGAAATGGACTGTGGGATCTTCCAAAGGGAAAGCAGGAGGAGGGTGAGGATATTCCGTTTACTGCTCTGCGTGAGGTGGAGGAGGAGACAGGCATTGCTCCTGAAAAGGGTATTGAACCGCTCTGCACAACGCATCATACATACCGCATAAATGGGGAGTTCATGCTCAAGCATACATGGTGGTTCAGAATGAAGTATAATGGTAATGCCACTCTTGTTCCTCAAATGGAGGAGAATATAGAAAAAGCTCTCTGGGTATCTCCCAAAGAGCTTCCTGAATATCTCAAAGCCACGTATCCTTCAATTGCCGAAGTAATAGGGGCTTATATGGGAATGTAGGGTTATCTCAGGTCAACGGTCTCGTATCCCGCCCTTTTCCCGGCATCAACGTTGAAAACCGCCTTGTCAAACTTTACCGGTGAGGTGAATTGTGTAATCTCTATTGTATAAACAGAATTGTCCTTGCCTATAAGTTCAAACTTTACAGGAATCCACTTGCATGATGCGTTTGCCCCGCTCTTGAACCACACTTTTATTTGCGGGTAGAGCGAGTGCTTATCCTTGCTCTGAAGTTTTACGCAGTTTCCCTTTTCAATGGATACAATATACTGATTATCTGTATTCTTGATAATCTGGAGCGGATTCTCCAGCAGGTCGCGGCTGTTGCGGTCGTTCCCGGAAATAATAATCTCCTTTGTGTCTTGTCTGATTATTGATTTTGTTGTTCCATTGCAGGTTATCTCCATTTCATCACCGGCAACTGCCTTGTAGCATTCACCAAAAATCTGAAGCTTACCTTTGCTTGAAAATACTTCACGCCCGTTTTTATCGCACCCCTTAAGTGAGAAGTTCATGCTGCAACCAACGTTCATTGCACCTCCAAGTGCCTCAAAATATTGATTGGATGATGCCTCAGCGTTGCTGTAGGATGCCAGCACAAAAGAGAGAAGGATATTAAGAACCAGTAAGTTTCTCTTTAATCTCAGTTTCATCTTTTTAGCACGGTATTATTTTGTCTCTTTATTTCCAGCTGTTTCAACCTTTGTGGCAGGATAGCCAAGTTTTGCCAGTTCGTTTGCAAGCTGCTGCTCGGAAACCTTTGAAGGGTCATACTGGAACCATATGGTTTTGTCTTCAACTGTAACCTTGAACTTCTTCACCCCCTTTATGTAACCCAGGTTTGCATCACACTTTTTCTTGCAGTTGTTGCAATGAATGTTTGCCGTAAAGGTGACCTCGGCAATCTGTTTGTCCATTTTTTTCTCTTGCGCACCAGCGCCGATAGCGGAACATATAATTACGGCTGCAAGAACCACTGACAGGAACTTTGCCTGTTTAACGCTGTTGAAAAATTTCATGCTCGGTTTCATACTATTGTTCTATTGCTCAAAATTAGCCTGTTTTTTCAAATGTTTCTATAAATATTTTGCAATAATCTATCGCCAGAGTGTGAGGCGCAGGCCAAAATAGTACATACGGCCCATGAGCGGTGCCCATACCATTGCGGCATTGAAGTCCCAGGAGTATGGGTTTGCAGCATCAATAATGGGCTCTTTCTGGGTGTAGTCGGTAATGTTCTCCACGCCTGCATAGAGGTCAAGGCCGCGGAATTTCTTGGTCACCTGGAAGTAGAGCATTCCGTAGCGGTTGCTCTCTCCTCCTCCAATGAACTGCGGTTTGCTTACAGGTCCGTTCATCTGTGCGGTGAAATCGAATATCCACTTCTGAAGGTTTGTGGCATACTGCAGGTTGAGCACACCCTTGTACTTGCTCATAAGAGGGCGGTCAACAAGCCCCTGCCCATCCATATCCACTTTTGCACTTGTGTACCGGAATGTGAGGGCAGCCGTGAGTCTCTCAACTGGCTCGAGCGAGAGATCTGCCTGCCAGGTGTTGGTGAATGATTTGCCGTGGCAGTTGTAGAGAGATACGAACTCCTGACTCTTATCCCAGTCAACAATAAGCTGGTTGCTGAAGTTGGTGTGGAAATAGTCAATGCTGAAGTAGGACTCCTCTCCGTATCCAAGCTTGAAGTATTGTGTCAGGTTTCCTCCGAATGTCCAGGCATCTTCCATACGAGCCTCCTCCTCAAGATTTATCTGCCTTCCAGATGAGAGTATCCCAAGGTTGTCGGTTACAACGTTGGCGCTCTTTATGCCGCGGCCTCCGTTTGCTCTCAGAATGAGTTTGTCGGTAATGGAATATTTGAATGTAACTCTCGGAGCAAACCACCACTGTTTGTATTGCGAGTGGTAGTCGGCTCTGATTCCTGCAATTATGGAGAGTTTCTCATTGGGACTGTCGTAGGTGTACTCTGCAAAACCGCCTGCAATATTGTCATTCCTTCCGCAGAGTTCATATGCGCTTCCCATTTCGGTTGCGCTGTATGACTCCTCCCTTGATATATGTACTTTGTAATCCTGATGTATGTCGTTCAGCTCGGCGTTAAGACCTGCACTAAGTTTGTGTCCCGGAGCAATGCGGTTCTGTGATATGAGATTGAACCATCCCATATTCTGGTAGCCGTTGAAGTATTTGTTGCCGAAGCTCGATTTCATATCATAATAGGAGTAGTCGGCAATTATTGCAATATTGGTCTCACCCTCATTGGCCAGTGGAATGCCAACTTTAAGATAACCACCCAAAGTTGAATTCTCAATTTGCGAGCCCCATACTCCGCTTGTGAACCTGCTTCTTGAACTGAGGTCGTTCATCCCCTTCTTGAAATCCATCTGACCTCCGATTCTGGTGTCAAGAATGCCTTTTATGCCGAATCTGATCTGCGCCCCACCTGACGGCGATTGGTAGAGCCAGCGGTTGTCGAAGTTCAACTGTGTCTTGAGCGGATCATCGCGAAAACCGTCATTGTTCATATCGTGCTTCTTCGTGTCCTTTGAGGCGTGCGCCATAATTACCGTATACCACTTGTCGTTGAGTTGCAGGCTTGAGGCTATATTTGCCTCGCCTCTTGCATTGCTGTTTACAAATAGGTTCACAAAGAGCGGATTTTCAGCTGTTGGCTTGCGGTGCTCCAGATTTATTTGCCCTGTAATTGCGTCAAGTCCGTTTATTACGGAGCTTGGTCCTTTTCCAATCTGTATGCTCTCGAGCCATTGGCCTGGAATGTAGTCAAGCCCGAATGGAGAGGCAAGCCCCTTCATTACAGGTCTTGTTTCATCGAGCATCTGTGTGTATGTGCCTGAAAGCCCGAGCAGTCTTATTTGTCTGGCACCGCTCACTGCATCTGAAAAGCCCACAGTTACGCTGGCTGAGTTCTCGAAACTCTCTGCGAGTGAGCAGCAGGCCATTTTGCAGAGGCCTGCGGAGGAGATGACTTCGGTTTTGATGTTGGCGCTCTTTGAGAGATAGTTGCCTGCCTGTTTGCCCGTGACAACAAGAGCATCCAGTTCTGTGTTGCTCTTGAGCGTAAATTCAATATTATTAGGGGTGACATTGCCGTTTCCGGCCAGAGTGGTGGTTGTTCCGTCCTTAATTTCCAGACAAATGGTGTCGCTGGCAAATCCTACGTATGAGGCAGTAATTGTATAGATGCCATCCTGAAGGTCGGGGAGTGTAAACTCTCCTTTTTCATTGCACTCATGGAATTTGCTCTTTTCAAGAACAATTACAGCGGCATATGGGGCGGGTGCTTTTTCTCCGTTGGATATTGTGAATACTTTGCCGTGAATCTCCTGCTTCTGGGCAAAAAGTGATGTTGCGCCCAGAAACAACATAAGTAATGTAAATGCGTATTTCATTGATCTAGGGTTCGGTATAGCCCGAGAACGCTTGGAACAAGAGGGTTTGGGACGCAGTCCCAATCAACTATAGAGCGGAAAACGGGACTCGAACC
>DCHN01000058.1:0-23463 GCA_002315995.1 Bacteroidales bacterium UBA1751
AGCCGTTGGGCAACACATATACGTTGGCCACCGCAGGCCACCCGTATCTGGCCAAGAAAATTAACACATAAATAATAACGGGAGCCGTCTGTGGCAAAACAAACGGCTCCCGGACGGATGGAATCGGAGTGCTCACTTACCGTTTCCGGCTGTGAGCCTTAACATAAGTCCTTTTGCCGTTAATCACACGAAAATGACCTCTGACAAGTACGGACTTGTGGGACTCCTCCTCACAGACTACTGTAAGGCGCTTCCATGTGCTTTTAATAGAGATTTTTAATTTCATGATTTATGAAAAATGAGCGTTTTGGAAGCAAGGAGCGGCTTTAATAGTACATCATCCGTCAGATATCTAAAAAAACAGAGCACCTATTCTTTGGGGGAATAAATACTCTGTTATACCAAGCACAGGAAGCTTGCCACTCCACTTGCTCAATTAAAAATCTCTGGTGCAAATATAACCATTATTTTCGAATTCCATACATTATACTAATAATATATCCCAATCCACATCAAAGAAAAAAGTTCAGAAATAATGGCAGTTGGCCACTTTAGGCCACCCGTGTCTGGCCAAAGAAAACAGAGCACCTATTCTTGGGGAATAAATACTCTGTTAATCAAGCACCGGGAGTCTTGCCACCTCCATGTACATCAAAATCTCTTTTGCAAAGATATAGATAATTTCAGAAATTACAAACGAAACAAAATAAATGGCACAGTACAACATCATAGCTGAAAGTTCAGAAAATATCAATTGTTGTCCACCACAGGCCACCCGTATCCGACGCCAACAAGCGCTCAACCGGAGCCGTTGGCCAACACATATACGTTGGCAAAATGAAAATCACCTAGCAGTAATTCCTCCAGAGAAGCCAGCCGCTCATTGAGAAGATGGCAATGGCTACGAAGAGTTTTATGAGTTTGGCACCACCCTTAATGGAGGCGTATGAACCAAGCACTCCACCGGCAATATTGCCTATTGAATAGACCAAAGCCACAGGCCAATTGACCTGACCATGAAGAATAAAGATTACAAGAGCAAGCGGAGTATAAATAACAACAGCGAACTGCTTAATGGCATTACTCTGAACAAGGTCAATTCCAAAGAAGAAGAATGAACTGAAGAGCACAAGAAGACCAACCCCCGCATGTGTGAAACCTCCGTAAATACCACAGAGGAAGAAAACAATATATTTCCAAAAGGCAATGTGCACGGAGCCATCTTCACCAAAGATGTGAGCACTCCTTGCCCCAAACCTCCCAGTATCAATAAAAAGGGTCATTGCCATAACAGGGAGAATGACTCCCATAATTGTCTCAATGACCTTAGGTGCAAGAACCGCAGCAAACTCTGCACCCAGAAGTGCACCAAGCCCAACAGGAATACCACACCTCCACCCCAGCCTCATATCAAGATAACCCTTCTTCTTGAAGATTGCTGAGGTAACAAGGAACTGAGCCATTACCCCCACCCTTGTTGAACCATTGGCAACATTTATAGGCATACCCATTGCCATGAAGAGCGAATAGGTTATTGCCGTTGCCATTCCGGCCACAGTGTTCACAAAACCCACAAAAAGTCCCACTCCAATGAGCAGAGCCCAAAGGAGTGGATCCGAAAGTGTGGCATTCTGTAGGAAATCCAGCATCTATGCCAAATTATGCTTTATTCTCTGAACCGAGAACGTTTCTTACCTTATGCATGTAAAGCTCCTTGAGAGCATCCCTTGCAGGTCCAAGATACTTTCTTGGGTCGAACTCTGCAGGCTTCTCAGCAAACACCTTTCTAATGGCGCCTGTCATTGCAAGTCTTCCGTCTGAATCAATGTTAATCTTGCAAACTGCAGATTTTGAAGCCTCCCTCAACTGATCCTCAGGAATACCTATTGAATCCTTGAGAGCACCACCATAGTGGTTGATCTGGGCAACGATATCCTGTGGAACGCTTGATGAACCATGAAGTACAATAGGGAACCCAGGAATCCTCTTCTCAATTTCGTGAAGGATATCAAGTCTTATTTCAGGCTTCTGACCAGGTTTGAACTTGTATGCGCCGTGGCTTGTACCAATTGAAATTGCAAGTGAATCAACACCTGTCTTCTTTACGAAATCCTCAACCTCCTCAGGTCTTGTATATGTATGAGCCTCAGCACATACCTCATCCTCAACACCGGCAAGAACACCAAGCTCGCCCTCTACGGTAACATCATATTTATGAGCATACTCCACAACTTTTTTTGTAAGAGCAACATTCTCCTCGTATGGAAGTGAACTGCCATCGATCATTACTGAAGAGAAGCCGAGTTCTATACAAGAGACGCAAAGTTCGTATGAATCGCCATGGTCGAGATGAAGCACAATTGGAATATTATATCCGAGCTCCTTTGCATACTCAACTGCACCCTGAGCCATATATCTTAGAAGTGTCTGATTGGCATACTGCCTTGCACCCTTGCTTACCTGAAGAATGACTGGAGACTTTGTTTCAACGCACGCCTGAATAATTGACTGCATCTGCTCCATATTGTTGAAATTGAATGCAGGAACAGCATAGCCGCCCTTCACTGCCTTGGCAAATATTTCTCTACTATTTACCAATCCTAACTCTTTGTATGAAACCATAAACTAAAAAATTAACTGTCGTTTTCCGCTTGCAAAAATAGCAAAAAAATATCATAGGAACCTATGATATTATACAATTTTTCACATCCCGCCGCAACACTCTCCATTGCGTATTCTGGTTGACGAAATATCATTCTGCGGCGCGTCCTTGAGTATAACCAGCTCCTTGAAAGCATAATCACTGCCCAACATGGGCGATAGAGCTCTTCCCTGCTCATCAACCGCATAACCGTAGAAACGACTCAGGTCGCACCCCGGACGCGGATAGACAATAAGCCGCCAACGCGCCATAATGTCGCGGCCGCAATACCACCTCTCCAGTGAGTCCAGATTGTCTGCACCCATTACAATAGAGAATTCGCAATCTGGATGCTCCTTTTCAAGTGCCTCCACCGTTCTAATGGTGTATAGCGGAGATGGAAGGCGGAATTCTATGTCACAAACGCTCCAGCGGGCCGTATCAATATCCGCTATCGCCTTGGTGAGGGATTGGAGGCGTTGCTGCGAATTGCCAAGAAGTTCCTCACCCTTGAAAGGGCTCTTCGGAGAGAGTACAAACCACAGTGCATCAACAAGTCCGGAATCGGAAACCCCTTGCGCCACGGCCCTGTGTCCGTAGTGAAAGGGGTTGAATGATCCAAAATAAAGTGCGACTCTTGTCATTTGCCTGCAAACTCCTCAATAAGGGCATCGGCCCTTGCAAAGGCCTGCTCAAGATTGTCATTTACAATTACGGTATCAAAACTGCTCTCGTACTCCATCTCCTGAGATGCCTTGGCAAGACGCTCTTCAATGGCACTTGCCGAGTCAGTGGCGCGCGAAACAAGTCTTCTGCGGAGCTCATCAACAGAAGGAGCCTTTATGAATATTGAGAGGGCATCCTTCCCGAAGATTCTCTTGATATTGACACCGCCCTTTACATCAACGTCAAAGGCAATGACGTGGCCCTTTGCCCATATTCTCTCTACCTCTTCCTTAGGGGTGCCGTAGTAAGTACCCTTGTAAACCTGCTCCCACTCAACGAACTTGTCTTCAGCTATGCGCTTCTCAAACTCCTGCGGAGTAATGAACCAGTACTCCTTTCCATTCACTTCACTTCCGCGCGGAGATCTGCTTGTGGCGGAAACAGAGAGTTCTATGAAGGGGTACTTCTGAAGAAGATGGCTTACAATAGTGCTCTTGCCAGAACCTGAAGGGGCCGAAAAGATTATTACCTTACCCATCTTTTATTTGATATTCTTCACAACATCATCGAGAAGAGCCACGAACTTATCCAGAGTAGCCAAGTTGAGCCTCTCACCAGGAGCGTGTACACTCTTGAGTGTAGGACCGAATGATATCATGTCAAGTTCAGGTCTCTTATTGAGGAAGAGGCCACACTCAAGCCCTGCATGTATTGCGCGTACAATCGGCTCGTTTCCAAAGAGCCTCTTGTATGATTTCTTGGTAATCTCCAGAATCTCTGACTGAAGTTTAGGCTGCCATCCCGGATACCTGCCATGACGTGAAACGTCTGCACAGGCAAGATCGAATACAGCTTCAACTGCCTGTGATGTTGCGGTTATCATGTGGTCAAGAGAGCTTCTCTGGCTTGTCTCTATCTTTATGACATTCCTAGGGTACATCTTCACGCTTGCCAGGTTTGTTGAAGTTTCAACGAGGCCTTTTATATCGTTGCTCATGGCTATTACTCCGTGAGGCATTCCTGCAAGGGCTCTTATTACATTTGTAGCAGTGAACGGATCAACGAACTTCTTTGGAGCACCAATCATGCGGCCGCTCTTCACATCCTTTATTCCCACCTCGCCAACAAAGCCATCAATCCCCGAATCTGAAACTGCATACTCAAGCTTCATACTCTTCACAAACTCCCTCCATATCTTCAGTATAGCCTTGCTGTCACGCTTTGCAAAGCCTATTACTGCGTATGCTTCACGTGCAATTGCATTATCCTTGTTACCACCGTTTATCTCATAGAGTTCAATATCATACTTGTTTACAATTGATACGAGGAAACGTCCGAGGAGTTTTACTGCGCTGGCCCTATTCTTGTCAATGTCATCGCCACTGTGGCCGCCCTGAGCACCGAAAATCTTGAACTCGCATTTCACATACTCATCGGTTGCAGGATATGTGGTGTATTTGAATGTGCCGGCAGTCTTGACTCCACCTGCGCAACCAATGAAGAGTTCACCCTCGTCCTCTGAGTCGAGATTAATGAAAATCTTGCCGGTAAAGAAGTCAGGTGCCATTGCAAAGGCTCCGGTGAGACCTGTCTCCTCATCAACGGTGAAGAGAGCCTCTATTTTTCCGCACTTTACAGATTCATCCTCAAGAAGGGCAAGTTCTGCGGCTATGCCTATTCCGCAGTCAGCACCCAGGGTGGTATCCTTTGCAACAAGCCAACCATCCTCCTCTACAGCCTTTATTGGATCTGTTTCAAAGTTATGATTGACACCGGCATTCTTCTCGCAAACCATATCCATGTGGCTCTGAAGAACTATTCCAGGGAGTTTCTCACAACCCTTTGCAGCCTCTCTTGTTATGCACAAGTTACCGGCAGCATCCTTTCTGCATGCAAGCGAATGCTTTGCAGCCCATGCTTCCAGCCATGCAATTATCTTCTCCTCATGACCGCTCTCACGCGGAATGGTAAGGATCTCTTTGAAAATTTCAAGTACCCTCTGTGATTTCATATCTGTATGATTAATTATTGTTATTCCTGAACAAGTTGCCTTGTAATGTCGTTCACGCTCAACCTGAAACTCTTGTCGGTTTCCATAAGGTCCGATACGGCATTGCAGGAGTGAAGCACAGTGGCGTGGTCTCTGTTGCCAATGTTTGCTCCTATTGTTGAGAGAGAGAGTTTTGTAAGATTCCTGCACAGGTACATTGCCACCTGGCGTGCCTGCACAATCTCCCTTTTTCTGCTCTTTGAATGAATCTGTTCCTTGGTGACTCCGAAGTAGGAGACGCACTTGTCCTCTATTTCGTCAAGTGAAACCTCACTTTTTTCGGCAGGAACAACCTTTTCAATTACAGATTTTGCAAGTTCAAGCGTTATCTTCTCCTTATTGAAGGTGGCATGTGCCAGTATTGAATAGAGAGCCCCCTCAATCTCTCTGACATTTCCCCTTATATTGTCGGCCAGATACTCCAGAATCTCATCAGGAAGGAGTATGCCGTCCATTGCGCTCTTAGCCTTGAGAATATCCATTCTCGTTTTGAATGAAGGCTTGGTAAGTTCAACAGAGAGACCCCATTTGAAACGGCTGAGCAATCTCTGTTCAAGACCCTGAAGCTCAACAGGCGCACAATCTGATGTAAGCACAAGCTGCTTGTTGTTTTGATGAAGCGAGTTGAATATGTGGAAGAAAGCCTTCTGGGTTCCCGGTTTTGATGCGAATTCCTGAACATCATCTATTATAAGAAGGTCTATCATCTGATAAAACCGCAGGAAATCCGTTTGCTGATTATTCACACCGGCAGCATCCTGATACTGCGTCTGGAAGGTGTGGGCATTAACATAGAGAACTATTTTCTCAGGAAATTTCTCCTTTACTGCAAGGCCTATTGCCTGAGCAAGGTGGGTTTTTCCAAGACCAGGCCCACCATAAATGAAAAGAGGATTGAAAGCGCTCTTTCCAGGATTTGCTGCTATTGACATTCCGGCAGCCCTTGCAAGTCTGTTGCACTCGCCTTCAATAAAGTTCTCGAATGAATATATCTCGTTGAGCTGAGGATCAATTTCAATGTGTCTTGCCTTGACTCCTGGAATAGCGTATGGATTGAATACACTTCTCTCTTCGCCACCCATTTTCACATTGACCATCTGCGATTTTCCGCTGGAGAGATTCTGATGCGGAATCATGACCTTCTGATCTTTTGTAACCATGACACCGTACGTGAGCTTTGCTCCTGGCCCCAGTTGCCTTTTAAGTTCAGGTATTATAAGGTCAATGAAATTCTCCTCTATATAGTCTCTGAAATAGTCGGAAGGTACCTGCAGAATAAGAGTTGACCCCTCAAGTTTATACGCCTTAATTGGCATAATCCACCTGGAGAACGACTCCTGCCCAATCTGCTTTTTTATACTGTTTACGCAGTTGGCCCAAACTTTTGTGTGTGCTGTTTCCGACATCTTTTGCTATTACCTCACAAATTTTGATAATAACTTTTTAAAAAAAAATAATTTAAGATATTGGAATTTTGCGAGAAAGTGTAACTATACTGATTTTTAGTAAGTTATATATGAAAAATTTATTTATCCCAGTAACTGTTGTTCTTCTTGAACTGAAGCAGATCTGCAAGGGCTGAAGCCTTTGCATTTATTCTGAAACTCCAGCTCTGCCACTGCCCGTTAGGTATCCATGAGAAGGATATTGTAAAGCAATGGAGGTCAAAAGTTCCGCTGAGTTGGGAGGTTGAAAGAGCCATTTGCTTGAAATCCCATCCGGTGTTCATACTTATGTTCAATCTTGGAGAGAGCCTTATTTGAGCTCCCGCTCCAAGAGTAAGCATGTGGTTGTGATTCACATTGAGCCGTTCATTTGCATATTGGTAAGACCTGCTGTATGAGTAGTTCAAATTAAGGTTCAACGACCACGGAATATTCGGATCAAGGTAATATACCCAGCCTCCAGGAATATATTCGCCTGTTATTGGATGATAATACGTTCTGTAATAGGATGACATCTCAGAGTGGGAATCGCCTCCGGAGCCATGTCCATGGCCACGACCACCTCCTTCTGCCCTACCTGAGCTCATCTCATCTCCGCTGCCGATACCGGCATCACCACCCTGCGGTTTTGCATTGGAGCCCATTCTGCCTTTTCCATCGCCCTGGAACTGGTACGATGTGGAGAATGATGCGTTGGTAAGCCTTGCAAGATTGAATCCGCCTTTGTTTGAAATTACGAACTTATTGACTCTGGTACCATACTCATTAACATCATAAGGGTCAAGAGAGCAGTTCGCATTAATGACCATCTTTCCGAATACGGATGTTGTCATATTCACACTTATGGTAGAGAGTTTGAATGAGTCGGCAAGGAAATTATACGAACCGCCTATGGAGAGCTGGTCAATAAGCTTGATTTTCTTCACTCCTGTACCAGTGGAATCCTTTCTGTCGCGAACCTTGGCCTCAACATTATTTCCAAAAGAGAGTGACATGCTCGCATTTTCACCGCGCCCGGCCGGAGAGTAAATCTGCCCCTCGTATCTGTTGTAATCAACCACATGCTGAATACCGTTCCTATCGACATAGCTCATTGAGGTGTAGCCATTGGCAGAAGTTCCCATTTCGGGCTGATACCCGAACGAGAGCGATGGAGTTATCATGTGCCTTATGGCCTCAACTTTCCTCTTCTTGCCAAACATGAAGGTACCGTATATTCTGGTGCTCATCTGAAGAGCAGCGCTGAATGTCTGGCTCAACCCGAATGTGCTGAACGGATCTGACTGTATACTTTCCACCTGTTGCGTGTGCTGGTTGAACTTCTTCTCAATTTCGCTGAAATACATATTCATACCATAACTTACAGATGGAGCAACCGTAACATATTTCATAAGCGAGAATGTAGGCAAACCTATACCAAAAGAGTGCTGCATTCCATTCTTCATCTTGTTGAAGAATTCAGGTTCACCGAACTCAGATGACTTGAAATTCACCTTATTGTCTGCCGAGAGTTGATAATTGAATGTAAATGACTCATACCACTTCTCCTTTCCCACCCTCTCCTTCTGCTTGAACGGGTTGATTCTGTTCAAAGTGAAGGTGAAATTAGGAAATGTGACCGCATAGCTGCTGTCTCGTGAGTTCTGGCTGTGGGTTGCATTTACCGTGAGGGCGAACGGAGTACCCGTCCAAGTTTTACCATATGAAATTGAGGATGAAATCTGATTGGTGAGAGCCTGGTTCAGGTTGGTTGAGTTGTAACGGCTGTTCGAAGGGCTCGAGAAATTGACCGATGCTCTGAATGTGGTTCCCGGCCTGCGTTTGGCATCCATTGAGTGAGTCCACTGCACCGCAAAGTTCTTGGATTCAAAATAGTCATCCATACCCTTCTCACCAGTAACATCCTTTGAGTAATTCAAGGCAAAGGTTCCGGAGCTCTTGTACCTTGTATTATATCGCGAGTTCAACTGTGCCCCCCAAGAGCCCTTTGTATATATATCAACAGTTGCAGCAACATCAAAGTGGTCGCTCAGAACGAAATAGTATCCCAAGCCTCTAAGGAAGAATCCTCTGGCCGTCTCCTCACCGAACGAAGGCATAAGCAAACCGCCGCTTCTGTTGCTCATACTGGGAACAAATCCAAACGGAAGAACAACCGGAGTAGGGACATCCTCCACATAAAGCATTGCAGGTCCGAAGACAACCTTCTTCTCCCGTCCCTGCGATATAACCTTGGCAGCGCTGAGTTTTGCATAGAAATGAGGATGATCCTCATCGCAAGTGGTATATTTTCCCTGGGCTATGTTAATGGAGTTGTCAGGCATCTTCTTTATATAGCTGCCATGAATGATGCCCTCATCCTGTTGCGTCTTCATATTCCTGATCTTGGCCTTTTTCGACTCGAAATTGTAGTAAACGCTCTCCATTTCGAATTCCGAATTGCCCTGCTTCATTACAGGAGAACCAATGATCTTACCGGTTGTATCAGGAAGGCCCTTTGCAAACACTGTCTTGTTCTGCATATCATAGGCCATATACTCTGATTTTATTTCAAGGTCATTATATTTCACGGAGATGTCGCCATAGAAATATATCATTCTCTTTCCCTCAACCAACTCCTCTATACATGAATCCCTGGCAACGGAGAATACAGGGTAGTCAATGCTCGCATGGTTTGTGGTATCAAGTACAGCAACTGAGTCTGAAACCACCAGTGAGTCATTCAGCGCAACTGTATCGGTATTGACAACGCCCACAGAATCAACCACAACTCTCTTTATGCCAAGAGTGTCACCGGTCTGTTTCAAAACAGAATCAACCACACTCATAGATTTCTTTGAGAGGGTAATGCCACTGGAATAACCAGATATGGCGCACAAGGCATCCGATGATGTAAATGCCAGAACCGCACCTGCAAGAAGCATCAGTGCAATTGAACATGTTACTATTTTGCGTAGCCCGAGTGGCATTTTTCTCAAAAAATGGTTAATTTTGCAATCCTGCAAATTTAGTAACATTTTTGAAAAATTTATGCCAGTTGCATTCCATACGAAAAACATTACGCTCACTTCGCTGCTTGTTCTGATATGCGTAATCCCTTTTGGCTTGCAAGCCAGAGAAGTAGCTTCTCAACAGGAGAAAGGCAATAATGAGTTGTACACAATAGTAATTGATCCAGGCCACGGAGGAAAACACCCAGGCACAATATGGCAGGGCGGAAAATACAAGGAGAAGGATATTGTACTGGAGATTGCACTCAAACTGGGCACCGAAATAAAAAAGGAATTTCCAGGAATACATGTAGTTTACACCAGAACCACCGACAGGTACGTTGACCTTTCGGAGCGCAGTGCAATTGCAAACAGATGCAAGGCAGACCTGTTTCTCTCAATACATGTGAACGCCGCCAAGAGCGCATCTGTAAATGGAACGGAAACCTTTGTAATGGGTACGTCAAAGAATGACGCCAACTTCGAACTGCTAAAGGCCGAAAACTCCGTAATTACAGTGGAGAAGGACTACAGGACAAAATACGAAGGGTTCGATCCATCAAGCCCGGAGTCATACATCATCTTCTCCCTGATTCAGAACACTCACCTTGAATCCAGTCTTTCATTTGCAGAGATCATTGAGAAGAAGTATCAGAAAAACAGCCCAATAAATAGCAGCAGAGGCGTAAAGCAGGGAGGTCTCCTTGTACTTTGGCAATGTACCATGCCTGCCGTGCTAACCGAAATAGGCTTCCTCTCCAACAAGGACGATAGAGGAAAACTTCTATCCTCCGCAGAAAGGAGCAAAATTGCTGACGCACTTCTTGAAGCAGTGTCTGAATATGTAGTTTCAAGCGTTCCAGAAGAGACTTTGTTGAAACTGAAAGCAGTGGTGCCTGCACCAACTGTAAAATCTGCAACCGTTGCAGTACAGCCATCGGCAGTAACAGTAAAGATATCTGCCAATAAGGCCGAGAGCCAAGAGTATTTTTCAGTTCAGATACTTTCAGCAACAAAAAAATTAAGCAGCAACAGTCCGGAACTGAAAGGAGAAAAAAATGTATTTACAATAAATTCATCAGGACTTTACAAGCACCTTATTGGAAACTATAAAACAAGAGATGAGGCTGCAAAAGCATGCGTAGAAGTGAGAAAAAAATTCCCTGGTGCATTTGTTGTAAGAGTAAAAGAGAACCAGATTGTAAAATAGAAGAATCACGCTAAAGAGAGAACAATCATATGAAGAGATTGACAAAAACACAAATTATCGGCTTGTTCGTAATTGCAGTTCTTGCCTGCTCATACGTTCTGTTGAGATTTTTGAAAGCTGAGGACATTTTCGGCTCCAGCAAAGTCTATTATGCCACAATTGACAATGTTCAAGGAATAGCTGCAACCGTGCCGGTTGATATAAAGGGGTTGAAGATTGGCAATATTGAAAAGATCACTTACAACAACAAAACTGAGTCATTCGTAATAAAATTGAGGGTAAAGTCGGGCTACTCCATTCCAAAGGATTCATGGTTTGAGATGTACACTGCAAATATTCTTGGAAACAAGGGACTCAGAATAGTTATTGGGGATGAGGAAAAGTTCTGTACAGAGGGTGATACACTTCCGTGCATCATAGTTCCCGACATGATTTCTGAAGTTGGAAAAAAGCTTGAGCCCCTCTCGCAGAAGCTCAATGAGGCGCTCTCTGAAACAGCAAAGCTTGTGGCAAACATAAACGAAGTTATGGATCAGGAGGGGAAGGAGAATCTGAAGGAGAGTTTGGCGAAAATGAACAAGTCTCTTGCAAATGTTGAGCATATAACCAGCGGACTAAAAGGCAAGACTCCACAGATTGAAGAGATGGTTGACAATATTACCAGGTTTTCTCGCACTTTGAGCAATAATTCCGAAAGAATTGACACAACCCTTGCCAACGTTCAGGAGGTAAGCAGAAGACTCTCTGAGGCCGAAGTTGACAAGACCATTGCCGAACTCAACTCTTTGCTGGCAAAGATTCAGGATCCTAATGGTTCCATTGGAAAACTCATGAAAACTGACCAGTTGCACAACAGTGTCGATTCCTTGGTCAACAACATAAACGACCTTATTGCCAAAATAAAGGAGAATCCTAGAAAATTCATTAAGATATCTGTCTTTTAGAGAATAAAAATATGACAAAAGAGTTGCTCATAACTACATCAGTGCTTAATGCCAATTTCGGCAATTTGGAATCAGACATACGAATGATAAATGGTTCAAGTGCCGATTTCATACATCTTGACATTATGGACGGAATGTTTGTTCCCAACATATCATTCGGGTTTCCTGTTATTGAGGCAATTGCCAAAGTTGCAGAAAAGCCGTTGGAAGCGCACCTTATGATAGAGCAGCCCGACCGCTACATTGAACGTTTTGCCGCTGCCGGATGCTCTTGGCTCAGTGTACATTATGAAGCATGTCCTCACCTTCACCGTACCCTCCAGCACATAAAGAGTTGCGGCATGAAATCAGGAGTTGCACTTAATCCGCACACTCCCGTACAGCTTCTTGAAAACATTCTTGATATGTGCGATATTGTTATTCTAATGTCTGTAAATCCTGGATTCGGAGGGCAGAAATTCATTCCTGCCACAATGGACAAAATCAGAAAACTGCGTACTATGATAGACAATGCAAAACTGCAGACACTCATTCAAATTGATGGTGGTGTCAATGCAGAGAACGCAGCATCACTACATGAGTCCGGTGCAGATATGGTGGTTGGAGGAAGTGCTGTTTTCAAGGCAGCGGATCCAGTAGAATACATTCTCAGAATGAAAAGGAGCTAAATAAGGAACTTAACCTCCTTAAAGCCGAAAGTCTCAATGGAGCCGTCGGCTTTTTCGAGTTCAAGCAATCCTTCAGCGGTAACTCCGCATACCTTTGCGCTGAATATTCCATTTGAATTGTTCAGCGCATCTTTTTTGTATGTAACATTCAATGGCTCAGTTCCGGGAACAAGTCTCTGAAAGCTGTGAAACTCTCCAATCCTGTACATAGAGGCAAGGTAATCAGCTTCTGTTGCTTGAGGCGTGGTTATTCCTGTTGCAAGGTCGGTATATCTGCGGAAGCAACTATCGACAAGGTTTGTGAAAGCCTCCTCCCTATTTACGCAGGAGCCAGTTTCAATTGCCACAGAGGTGGGGTTTACTGCATTGGAGCTGAACTCCACTTGGTTAAGGTTCAGTCCTATTCCAACTATGGAGGTGGAGAAGCGGGAATCTGAAATGGAGTTTTCAAAGAGCATCCCACATATTTTCCTGTTGCCTACATATATATCATTGGGCCATTTGATTCGGGCATCTATTCCATACCCTTCAAGAAACTCCTTCACTGCCAGGGCAAAGAGCTCAACAAGCAGAAATTGTCTGTTTACATTTATAAAATCGGGGCGGAGAAAGATTGAAAAGGTGAGATTCTCCCCACTGCCGCTCTCCCACCGGTTTCCGCGCTGGCCACGTCCTGCGCTCTGAAAATCAGCACTGCATATATGCCAGGCTGGCAGATCAGGCTTGGCAAGAACTTTCCTTGCCAGATATGAAGATGTAGAATCTATCTCCTCAAAGTGTTCAATACTGAATTTCGGCTTCATAATTGCAATAAAAAGGATGTGGCACAATGTGGCCGGCTTGCGCTTTGCAAGTGTCAAAAAAATAAAAAAAATGGTATATTTGCAAGTTAAAATTCAAACAAGATGGCAAAAAAGATTTCAAAAAAAGATATTGAGGCGGCAAAGGAGAAGAAAATTGAAAAAAGTGATTTGGAAGTAATCACACAGGCTATGCTCGACAAGAGGGGAAAGGGTGTGTGTGCACTTGACCTCCGCGGTATTGGTACAGGAATATGTGATTGGTTCGCAATATGCAATGCAGATTCAAATGCAAATGTTCTGGCAATTGCAGACAATATTGAGGAGCAGATGCTTATTCAGAAGGGACGCAAGGTTACAAGGCAGCAGGGAAGGGAGAATGCATTCTGGATAATCATGGATTATTCAGACATTGTGATTCACATCTTCCAGAGTGAATACAGGGATTTCTACAGGCTTGAAGAGTTGTGGGCTGACGCACCGATGCAGAAGTTTGAAGACGAAGATTAATAAAAAATTGAAAAATCTGAGATGGGAAACAATATTGGAAACAACAACAGGGGGAAGAAACCGGTAATCATAAATCTGGCTTGGATTTATGTTCCAATAATCATCTTCTTTGCCTTCATGGCCATAAAAGGATTCGGAGGAGGCGACCCCGTGAAAATGGAGTGGATGAAGATAAAGGAGGATATCATTCCATCTGGCGACGTTCAGGCAATAAAATTCTACAGAAATACAAACGAGGCTGATGTGACCATATATCAAGACAGTCTCAAGAAATACACAAGTTATTTCGGAGGAAAGATACCAATGTATCCTCCTCATTTTCATTTCAAGGTTTCTGAGAATTTCAACTTTGAGGAGCAAATAGACCAGGCTCGTCAGGCACTGCCTATTGAAAAGAGATTCAAGGTTGACATTGATGAAAAAGCTGAATATGGCCGCTATATAGATTGGCTCATATTCCCTGCACTGCTGATTCTCTTTTGGGTATTCATGTTCAGAGGATTTTCAAAGAATGCCGGAGGTGGCCCGGGAGGAGTGTTCAACGTAGGAAAATCAAAGGCCAAGGTCTTTGACAAGGATGCAACCAACAAAGTTACATTCAAGGATGTTGCTGGACTTGAGGAGGCCAAGGTGGAGGTTATGGAAATTGTTGATTTCCTTAAGAATCCGGCAAAATATACGGCATTGGGTGGAAAGATTCCCAAAGGTGCGCTTCTGGTAGGCCCTCCGGGAACAGGAAAAACCCTTCTGGCAAAGGCTGTTGCCGGCGAAGCTGATGTTCCGTTCTTCTCAATATCGGGCTCTGATTTCGTTGAGATGTTTGTTGGTGTAGGAGCTTCAAGAGTAAGGGATCTTTTCCAGCAGGCAAAGGAGAAGGCACCTTGCATTGTCTTCATTGATGAAATTGATGCCGTTGGAAGGGCTAGAAGCAAAAATGTAGGTTTCTCATCAAACGATGAGAGAGAGAACACTCTCAACCAGCTTCTTACAGAGATGGATGGATTCGGAACAAATTCAGGAGTAATAATCCTGGCAGCAACCAACCGTGCAGATATTCTTGACAAGGCACTTATGAGGGCAGGACGATTCGATAGACAGATTTTCGTTGATCTTCCTGAGCTCAAGGAGAGAGAGGCCATTTTCAACGTGCATCTGCAGAAGCTGAAACTTGATCCAAATCTTGACCGTGCACTGCTTGCAAAGCAGACTCCGGGATTCTCTGGAGCAGATATTGCAAATGTATGCAATGAGGCGGCACTTATTGCTGCAAGAAGGAACAAGAGCGTTGTTGACAAACAGGATTTCCTTGATGCCGTTGATAGAATAATTGGCGGCCTTGAGAAGAAGAGCAAAATAATCAAACCTTCAGAGAAGAAGACAATAGCATATCACGAGGCAGGTCATGCTACAGTAAGTTGGTTGCTTGAGCATGCCAATCCTCTTCTCAAGGTTACAATAATCCCTAGGGGTAAAGCTCTTGGAGCAGCATGGTATCTGCCTGAAGAGAGACAGATAACCAACAAGGAGGAGCTTATGGAAGAGATGGCATCTCTTCTTGGAGGTAGAACGGCTGAAGAGATAATAAACGGTACAATATCAACCGGAGCGTTGAATGACCTTGAAAGAGCCACCAAACTGGCATATGCAATGGTAAGCTACTACGGTATGAGCCAGAAGGTTGGTAACCTCTCATTCTACGACTCACAGCAGATGCCAATGTACGAAAAACCATACAGTGAGCAGACTGCACTTCTCATTGACACCGAAGCAAAAGCACTTGTTGAGCAGGCACATAAGATGGCTTTCGAAATTCTCAACAAGCACAAGGAGGGATTCACCGAATTGGCCGAGCTTCTTCTGAAGAGAGAGGTAATCTTCTCAGATGATCTGGAAAAGATTTTTGGTCCGAGAGTTGGAAATCAGCCGGTTTCCGCAAAACCGGAAGATTCAACATCAGACAAAGTGATTGAAGCTGAAGATGAAAATCATGTTAAAGAGGAGGAATAATAGTGCTGAGGCCGGAAATGGCAGACTCAGGGAGTTGCTTGTAAGAACAGCAAGCGGGACTGCCTTTGTTGCTGGAGTTGTTGCTTGCACACTCATAAGCCGCTGGCTCACTCTGGCCATGATTGCCATCTTCATGTTTTTAATGAACAGCGAGTTCATAAAAATAACACATACAAGGAAAGCACAGGGCATTCTGCTTCACATATCCTCTGTTTTGCTGCTTATTACACATTTTCTGGTTCAGTGGAACGAAATAGGCATGGAGTGGTTTTTCATAAGCGCAATTCCTGTATGTGCTCTTCTGGTTTCTCACCTCTTCGTAAAAGATTACAATGTTCATGACGGCTCGCATAATGGATATGCTGACTCCGGGCTTGAATCTATGGCGTTACTGTATATAACCGTTCCGGCACTATTCTGCATAAACAGCCAGATTGTTGAAGGAACATTCAGCGGAAAATTCCTTCTTTCGCTATTTATTATGCTTTGGTGCTGCGATGTAGGTGCATACTGCATTGGAACAATGTTCGGGCAGAAGGCCACCTCCAAAAAACTTTTCCCATCAATTTCTCCAAAGAAGTCGTGGGCCGGATTCTGGGGAGGAGTTGCCTGCTCAATAGTATCCGGGGCATTGTTGTGGTATACCGGACTTTTCCACGCTTCGCTTGCTGCAGCAATAGTCATATCGGTAATTGTTGCTGTTGGCGGTGTTGCAGGTGATTTGGTTGAGTCTCAATTTAAGCGTAATTTTGGAGTCAAGGATTCAGGAAACATTATGCCCGGGCATGGTGGCATGCTTGATAGATTGGATGGAGCATTAATAGCCTTTCCATTGGCCATTTCAACAGCCATGGTTTACGGAATTATTTAGTGAAACAAAAGAGAAATAAGATATGAGAATACACAAGGAGGGATACAAAATCATAGCAACAACATTTGGAATAGCTGCTATTGTTATTATCCTCTCATTCCTCATTATTGGGAATACCATTGCAACCAAAATAATAAGCGGTTTCGGCATTCTTGTATTCCTTGTAATAGTAAGGTTTTTCAGATGCCCGAACAGAGTGGCTACACTGGGAGAGAATCTTGTTGTTGCAGCAGCAGACGGAAAAATAGTACGTGTAAAGAAAGTTAAAGAGAATGAGTTCTTAAAGGGTGAATGTATTCAGGTATCAATCTTTATGAGCATCTTCAACGTGCACGTGAACTACTACCCTGTTGGAGGAGAAATAATATACTCAAAATATCACGATGGAAAATACATTGTAGCATTCCACTCAAAATCATCTGAAAAGAATGAAAGGACTTCCATTGCAGTGAGATGTGCAAACGGTGACCGGGTTCTCTTCAGACAAATAGCGGGCTACATTGCCAGAAGAGTTGTATTATATGCCAAAGAGGGAGAGCACGCCAACCAGTGCAGCGAGGTTGGATTCATAAAATTCGGCTCACGCATTGACATATTCCTTCCAACTGATGCAAAAATCAAGATCAAGAAGGGAGACAACGTACGTGCCTGCCAAACAATAATTGCCGAACTTCCGGAAAGAGGATAATACTTGAATATCACATAATAACCTAGAGTCCTTTGCTTTTTAAGGCAGCGGACATCTTCTGAGCAAGGCTCTTTGCAGCCTCGGCAGCTTTTTCGGCAAAATCTTCGCCTTTGGAGGCATATATAATACCTCTGGATGAGTTGACCAGAAGACCACAATGGGAATTCATTCCAGCCTCAGAGACCTCCTCAACGGTTCCGCCTTGGGCGCCCACTCCAGGAACAAGGAAAAAGTGGTCAGGGCAGAACTCCCTTATTTCACGCAACTTCTCAGGTCTGGTGGCGCCAACCACATACATTGTATTGTCAAGCGTTCCCCACTCCATTGATGTCTCAATAACAGTTCTGTACAAAGGATTCTGATCTGCAATTTGAAGCTGCTCAAAATCATCGGCACTCTTGTTGGATGTTAGTGCAAGCACCACTGCCCATTTGCCCTCATACTCCATAAATGGTTTCACGCTGTCGGCACCCATATATGGTGCAAGGGTAACTGCGTCGCAATTAATAGTTTCAAAGAAGGCTCTTGCATAACGTGAAGCAGTATTGCCAATATCTCCGCGTTTTGCATCGGCAATAACCAGAACATCTGGGTAATTCTTTTTGATATACTCTACTGTCATCTCAAATTCGAGTACTCCCTTGCTCCCCGATGCCTCATAAAAGGCGAGGTTCGGTTTATATGCCACTGCATAACGGGCAGTTGCATCAACTATCGCCTTGTTGAAGGCAAAAAGAGGATACTTCTCACTCTTCAAATGCTCAGGGATGAGTGTAATGTCGGTATCAAGGCCTACACAGAGAAAACTTCTCTTCGCCTTAATATTTTCAAAAAGCTGTTTATAGTTCATAGTTGCAATTTTTCAGTTAAAATATGAGAGAAATATGGTTCATCAGTAGTTGAGATAGAATCCGACTATTGACTCCATTCCCTTGAAGAGCTGACTGAGCAAATAGCTTTCATTTGGTGAGTGAATTGTGTCACGTTCAAGGCCAAAACCCATAAGAAGCGGGTCAGCACCAAGAATCTGCTGCATGTTCGCAAGTATTGCTATGCTTCCGCCGCCACGGCTTGGAACAGGCTTGATTCCATATACATCTTCTATAGCCTTCTCAGCAGCCTTGTATCCCTTTGAAGATACAGGAATAAGGAATCCGCTGCCACCTTCAAGTGCCTCAACGGTAACCTTCACACCCTTTGGCGCAATTGCCTTGAAATGCTCCTCAAAAAGCTTTGATATCTCTTTTGGATCCTGATTCGGAACAAGTCTCATTGACACCTTTGCATGAGCAACGCTTGGAAGCACTGTCTTGGCTCCCTGGCCGGTATAACCTCCCCAGATACCGCACACGTCAAGACATGGCCTTATGCCGGTACGCTCAAGAGTGGAGAAGCCCTCCTCGCCTGAGACCTCCTCAATACCTATGTGCTTCTTGTACTCCTCCAGATTGAAAGGAGCACGTGCAAACATTGCCCTCTCCTGTTCCGTCAAGTTTACGACCTTGTCATAGAAGCCCTTCACGGTAATTCTGCCATGCTCGTCAATGAGTGAGCCTATCATCTTGCACAAAGTATTTATAGGGTTGAGAATGGCTCCGCCGAAGTGGCCTGAGTGCAAATCCTTGTTCGGTCCCTGAACCGTCACGTTCAAATATGCCAGACCTCTCATTCCAACATTGATTGAAGGTACGCTCTCCCCTATCATGGTGGTGTCAGATACAAGAATGATATTGCAGGCAAGCAACTCCCTGTTCTCCTGGCACCACTTTGCAAGTGATGGAGAACCTATCTCCTCTTCTCCCTCAAAGATGAACTTGACATTATATTTCAGCAGTCCCTTCGAATTAAGGAACTCGAATGCCTTGAGATGCATAAAAAGCTGGCCTTTGTCGTCATTCGCGCCCCTGCCATAAATGGCTCCGTCGCGGATTTCAGGCTCAAAAGGCGGTGTCTTCCAAAGTTCAATTGGGTCAACTGGCTGAACATCATAATGGCCGTAAACAAGAATGGTCTCCGCCTTGGGGTCAACATCCTTTCTGGCAAATACAACAGGATTGCCTGTTGTGGGATATACCTTTGCGCTCTCTGCTCCCGCCTCCAGGAGGAGTTCAACTAGTCTGTTGGCACATCTCTCTATATCGCCTTTATGCTCAGGCTGTGCGCTTACCGATGGTATTCTGAGCAGTGAGAAGAGTTCATTGAAGAATCTCTCCTGATTCTGTTGTATATATTGCTTCATATTCAGTTTAGTAACTGTTATTATTTTTCCAAATCTGTTGCAAGAGTACCTGTAAACTTTGTAACCTTCTCCTTCGCATACTCAAGCGTAACCTTGAACTCTTTTCCCTTTTCAGAAGGCATGTCATACATTGCATCAAGCATAATGGCCTCGCATATTGAGCGCAAGCCCCTTGCTCCAAGTTTATACTTAATTGCCGTGTCAACAATAAACTCAAGTACGTTGTCATCTATTGCAAGTGAGATGCCGTCCATTTTAAAGAGTTGCTCATACTGCTTCACCAGGGCGTTCTTGGGCTTCACCAGAATGTCAAGCAAAGCCTCTTTTGAAAGAGGATGGAGATATGTCACAACCGGAAGCCTTCCAACAATTTCAGGAATAAGCCCGTATGCCCTCAGATCTTGTGGAGCAACATATTGCAAGAGATCATCCTTGTCAATATTCTCCACCTTTTTCTGCGCTCCGTATCCTACCACCTGCGTATTCAGTCTGGCCGCAATTTTTCTCTCTATTCCCTCAAAAGCACCCCCGCATATAAAAAGTATATTCCGCGTGTCAACCTCTATGAACTTCTGCTCCGGATGTTTCCTTCCACCTTGAGGCGGAACATTCACAACACTTCCCTCAAGGAGTTTCAGCATTGCCTGCTGCACGCCCTCACCGGAAACGTCTCTGGTTATCGAAGGATTGTCGCTCTTGCGGGCAATCTTGTCAATTTCATCTATGAAAACTATGCCCTTTTGGGCTGCCTCCACATCATAGTCAGCCGCCTGGAGAAGCCTTGTGAGAATAGACTCAACATCCTCGCCAACATATCCTGCCTCAGTAAGAACGGTAGCGTCAACTATGGTAAACGGCACATTGAGCATTTTTGCTATTGTTCTGGCAAGCAGAGTCTTTCCTGTTCCGGTAGGTCCCACAAGAAGCATATTCGACTTCTCCAACTCAAGGTCGGCAGCTTGAGGATTCTCCTTGAACCACTCCAGTCTCTTGTAGTGGTTGTAAACAGCTACGGAGAGGAATTTCTTGGCCTCTTCCTGCCCAATAACATATTTATTGAGGAAAGCTGTTATTTCCTTAGGCTTGAGAAGTTTCCCATCTTTTGCACCCTTCTTTGCTCCCTGCACACCCTGAAGGCTCTTGTTCGATCCGCTCTTTGTATTGCCGGCACCCTTCCCAAAAGGAATCCCGTAATTCTTGAATACCCCCTCAAGATACTGATATGAAGATTCTATGCAGTCGCTGCAAATGAAGGTTCCATTATTTCCCTGAAGCATCAACGGTACCTCACCTTCCAATCTGCCGCACAGCATGCATATATGTTTTTCGTTTTTTTTCTTTTCCATATCTAATAAAATATCACCACTGGCTTATTTGGAATGGAACTCTATTTTGTCTTTGGAGAAAGAATGTCGTCTATCATTCCATATTCGCGTGCCATCCGGGCAGTCATCCAATGGTCGCGGTCAGCATCCTTCACTATCTTCTCGTATGGCTGGCCGGAATGTGCCGATATTATCTCATACAGCTCCTTCTTGAGCGCAAGAATCTCCTTTGCCGTAATCTCAATGTCAGAAGCCTGGCCCTCTGCACCACCCAGCGGCTGATGAATCATTACCCTTGAGTGTGGCAGAGCTTTTCTCATTCCCTTGCTGCCGGCTGCCAGGAGAACCGAAGCCATTGATGCCGCCAAACCTGTGCAGATAGTGGCAACCTTTGGCTCTATGAGTTGCATTGTATCGTAAATACCAAGGCCCGCATAGACACTACCACCAGGAGAATTTATGTAGAGCTGTATGTCTGCCTTTGGATCAGTGGACTCCAAAAAGAGAAGCTGAGCCTGAATAATGTTTGCCACATCGTCGGAAATAGGCACTCCCAGGAAGATGATTCTGTCCATCATAAGACGTGAGAAAACATCCATAACAGCCACATTCATCTGACGCTCCTCAATAATGGATGGATTTATGTAATCATCCTGTATTGACTTGTATCTGTGAATATCCAGCGAACTAAGTCCGCACCTACCCATTGCAAATTTCTCGAATTCCGATCTCATAGTATTGTCTTTAGTTTATTTATTTTTATTTAATATACTGGGCAGAATCAAATTCATTACAGTTAAGATTCATAAAGATACAAAAAAAGAAGAGAAAGCACCCTATGTAGTGCATTCTCTCCTCAAAATCCGAAGCCAATTTAGTTGTTAAGCTTCTGTATCTTTTCAAGAGTGATATCTTTTGCCTCAAGAGTAATCTGCTCCTTGATGAAGGCTATTACCATATCCTCCTCTGTCTTCTCATAGATTCTGCGTCCCTCACGCTCATTTGAGAGGAGAGATTTTGCATAAGATTCAAGCTGCTCCTCAGGAACACTTGAGAGACCATACATTGCGAACTGATATGAAGCAATCTTCTTGGCAGCTGCAAGAACCTTATCATCACTGAGCTCAAGTTTGTTCTCCTTCATAAGCTTCTCTCTTATGAGCTGCCAACGGAAGTCCTTGAGGAAGAGATCAAACTCCTTGTCAATATCCTCCATTGTGAACTTACCCTGATTAACAGCAAAGAGCCACTTCTTCATGAACTTCTCAGGAACCTTGATATCAGCCTTCTTCAGGAGATACTCCTTAACGTCCTGGGTAAATCTGTAGTCGCTCTCTACAGCATACTCTGCCTTGAGCTGCTCGGTAATCTTTGCCTTGAGTTCCTTCTCATTGTTTACAGCGCCCTCACCGAATGCCTTATTGTAGAACTCCTGATTCTCCTCTGCAGGAACAAATGCCTTGACCTCCTTAATGGTGAAGTTGTAAACAGGAGCAACATTTGCAAGCTCCTCCTTCTTTACATGAAGCATTGCAGCGCGGTCTGTCTCGTTTGTAAATACCTCGTTTACATTTACGTCAAATGAATCACCGGCCTTCTTTCCCATAAATATTGCCTTGCTCTCGTCGCTCATGTTCCTGAGAGTAACGTATGTGCCCTCTATCTTTGAGTCACCTGCAACAAGGTCGGCAATGATGAAGTCATCGTCTGATTTCACGCTTTCGGTCACCTCAAGTTTGCCGTGCTGCTTGAGAAGATTCTCCTTGAACTTGTCAATATCTGCCTTGGCAACCTTGACATTATAGTTTACAACACTATCGTCTTTGGTAAGAGCGAGTTCAAACTGTGGAGCAAGTGCAACGTCAAACACAAAATTGAAAGTTGTGTCATTCACCCAATCAATTGCTTTTGTCTTCTCCTCGTTTGGAAGAGGCTCGCCGAGAATATTAAGCTTGTTGTTCTTAACGTATGCATTGAGCTGCTCCTGAATAAGGTCATTCACAGCATCAACGAGTGCTGAACCGCCATGAATCTTCTTAATGATACCCATAGGAGCCAGTCCCTTTCTGAAGCCTCTAATATCAGCCGTTTTACGGAAAGCTCTGAGAGCTGCATCAACCTTCTCATTGCAGTCATCCTTCTCAATTGTAAGGTGCAATTCAAAATTAAGATCGTCAATCTTTTTCTTTGAAATCTTCATATATAAATCTATTAATTATTATCTCTTTGATAATTCAAATATTACCTATTCGGCAATTAGCCCGCAAAGATACTCTTTTATATAGAGAAAACAAAGTTTTGAGGTTTCAAAACTTTGAGCTATCTTTGTTAACTCTATCCGACACGAATCGGAGTAGCAGATGCGGGCGTGTTGTAATTGGTAGCCAAGCCAGACTTAGGATCTGGTGC
>DCHN01000058.1:23545-24127 GCA_002315995.1 Bacteroidales bacterium UBA1751
TGTCGCTGACGCGACATCTCCCTTTCAGGGAGAATGGAAACGCTACCGCGTTTCTGTCGCCCGCACTATTTTAAATTGGGGCTTCGCCCCAAACCCCCTTGTTCCAAGCGCTCCCGGGCTATACCGAACCCTAAGTCTTGGAACGCGCGAAGACGGGTTCGCGCCCTCCGCTATACCGCTGATGCGGTATTTTTTTTGCTTGGCGAAGGGCCTCGCGGCTTTCAAACCCTCTGTCGCTGACGCGACATCTCCCTTTTAGGGAGAATGGAAACGCTACCGCGTTTCTGTCGCCCGCACTTTAATAAATCCCAAATCATTATAAATCAATGATCTGGGATTTTTCTATTGAGCTTTTGGCGACAAATTGGCGACTCCTGAGACTTCCAACGCATTTCTATCAATTACATTTCACATAAAATCCCAACGTTAGTAGCCTATTTTCGATTCATTTCCTCGATATTCTCAACGTGCAAAGGGACTCTTCGAACCCAATTTGAATGAAATGTTCGGAGGGATAAAAAATTATACCTATATTTGTTGAATGAATAAAAAAGTTCGATTATGCCAACAATATTATTCCTT
>DCHN01000007.1:0-279 GCA_002315995.1 Bacteroidales bacterium UBA1751
GAAGGCTCTTCCTGTAGAGTTCGAGAATTACATAGCATTCATAGAGAAGTATATAGGAATTCCTGTAAAGGTGATTTCTCTTGGTCCAGACAGAGATCAAACCATTTTCAGATAAATTCAGATTTAATACAATATTTTTATGGTAACTAGCAAGTATGCAAAACAGTGGAAACAGAATGCCACTGGTTTAATGGACAAAATTGAGGCTACCCAGCTCAACAATATTCAGGAGGTAGCAAAGGTAATGGCAGACTGTATTCAGTCAGGACACCTTGTACA
>DCHN01000007.1:290-645 GCA_002315995.1 Bacteroidales bacterium UBA1751
CATTCGGTTGCGGTCACGCAAACCTTCCAATTGAGGAGATGTATCCAAGAATCGGTGGTTTCGTAGGTTTCCACCCTCTCTGCGAGCTCCCTCTTACATTCTTTACACATATCAGAGGCGAAATGGGTATTGACCAGTTCCTTTTCCTTGAGAGATGTGAGGGATATGGCCAGCAGATTATGAAGAGCTGGAACTTTGACAAGGAGGATGTTCTCTGGTTGTTCTCACACACCGGAATCAATGCAGTAAACATTGATATGGCTCTTGAGGCAAAGAAGCGCGGAATGAAGGTTATTGTTTATGGTTCTGCAGCTGAGACTGGCGCTAAGGTTCCAAGACACTCTTGCGGAAAGAA
>DCHN01000007.1:723-5891 GCA_002315995.1 Bacteroidales bacterium UBA1751
TCTGTAAAGATGGACAAGGAGTTTGACAAGATTGGACCTCTTTCAACAATGGCATTCGTTACTACAGTATGGATGACAATGTGTACAATTGCTGAGATTCTTGAGGAGCGTGGCGTTAAGCTCTATATTCATCCTTCTCACAATGTTCCTGGTGACACCACTGCTCACGAGCGTCTTGCCGCTTGCATTGAGAAATACAGAGAGGTTACTCAGAAATGCTAATTTGGGATGTTCTCAAATTTTGACATAACCACTGCAAAGTGGGGAGATGTAAGGGCCATGTCGTCATACGATATGGCCATTCTTCCCTGGGGAGCTACTGAACCTCACAACTGGCATCTTCCATACTGCACCGATATGCTTACCGCTCAGGCCGTTGCCTTTGAGGTTGCACAGAAGGCGCACGAGAGGGGAGTGAATGCCATGGTTCTTCCGGGTATTCCGTTAGGTTCCCAGAATCCGGGGCAGATTCAGCTTCCATACTGCATTCATACAAGTGCATCCACACAGTTTGCCATTCTTAAGGACGTGGTCAACTCCCTCAAACATCAAGGGATACATAAGCTTCTTATTATGAGTGGTCATGGTGGAAATCTGTTCAAGGCTATGATAAGGGACCTGATGATTGAAGATCCCTCAATGGTCATTGCTCATAATGAGTGGTTCGCATTCGTTCCAAGAAAGGATTACTTTGAGGAGCTGGACGATGACCATGCAGGAGAGCAGGAGACATCGGTAATGCTTCATTACTATCCGCAGTTGGTGAAGATGGAGATGGCGCAGGACGGGCATTACAGCAAGTTTGCCATTGATGGCCTGAACCACAAGGTTGCCTGGTTGCCAAGGGACTGGTCAAAGGTTACCGAGAGCACAGGTGTGGGTGATCCTCGCAAAGCCACTGCAGAAAAGGGCAGAAAGTATATGGAGGCGGTGATTCCAAAAATGGTTGATTTTGTGGTTGACTTTGCCACAAAAAGTATTTATTAGAATACAGGCATGAAACTGTATGGGCTTTCCTGAAACCTCGGGAAGGCCCATGTTTTTTGGTGGCTTTATGAACACGTTTTGTTGGTTTATGTGTTGCATTTTTTGTCAATTGTGCCTAAATTGCAAAGATTTTTTTGAAACAATGTTATGAGCACAGCGAAACAATTCTTGAACGACTATGCGTGGGCCAGGTGGACAGCTCTGGTTCTTATTGCATTGATGATGTTTTTCGGTTACATGTTTGTGGACGTTATGTCTCCTCTTCAGTCTCTTATTGAGGCACAGAAGGGCTGGACTCCGGATGTCTTTGGAACATACGCCAGCGGAGAGTACATTCTCAATGTTTTCGGTTTCCTTATTATTGCGGGAATCATACTTGATAAGTGTGGAATACGTTTTACCGGTACTTTGAGTGCGTCATTGATGCTGCTTGGAGCCTGCATAAAACTTTATGCAATAAGTGACTGGTTTACTGGAAGCGCATTTGAAGGGTGGCTCAATTCCTGGTGGGTTTCAATGCCTGCAACTGCAAAGCTTGCGGCATTCGGCTTCATGATTTTCGGCTGCGGTTGCGAAATGGCCGGAACAACTGTTTCAAAGGCAATTGCAAAGTGGTTCAAAGGAAAGGAGATGGCTCTTGCAATGGGCCTTGAAATGGCTTTGGCAAGGGTGGGAGTCTTCACCATTTTCTCCATTTCACCTTGGATAGCTTCAAAATTCAATGCAAGTGTAGTTGCCCCTGTTGCTTTCTGCACGGTTCTTCTTCTTGTAGGTTTGATAACCTATGTTGTCTTCACCTTTATGGACAGCAAACTTGACAAGGAGATGGGTGACGCCCTTGTAATTGAGAAGGAGGATGAGTTCAAGATAAGCGACATATTTGCAATATTCTCGAGCAAGGTTTTCTGGATTGTATCGCTTCTGTGTGTGCTTTACTATTCTGCCATCTTCCCGTTCCAGAGATATGCAACCAATATGTTGGAGAGCAACCTTGGCATAAGTGCCGAGAATGCGGCAAACATTTTCCGTTGGTTCCCTATGGGTGCTGCTGCAATAACACCGTTTCTGGGAAGTTTCCTCGATAGAAAAGGGAAGGGCGCAACGATGCTCATTTACGGTGCCATTCTAATGGTCTTCTGTGATTTGATATTTGCATTTGTGCTTCCTGCATTCCCTGAAAAGTGGATAGCATTCTCTACAATTGTCATTCTCGGAGTCTCTTTCTCCCTGGTTCCTGCTGCTCTTTGGCCTGCAGTTCCAAAGATTATTGAAGAGAAGGTTCTTGGAAGTGCATATTGCCTTATCTTCTGGGTTCAGAACATAGGTCTCTGCCTCTTCCCGGTACTTATTGGAAAGGTGCTCGCTGCAACAAACCCTGGCGTGAGCGAGGCCATTGCGGCCGGCGTTGAGGGAGCCCATTACAACTACACTGCTCCAATGTGCATTTTTGCATGCTGCGGCGTAGCGGCATTCTTCCTTGGCATTTACCTGAAGGTGCTGGATGCCAAGAAGGGTTATGGACTTGAGTTGCCTAATATCAAGAAATAAAAACTAATAAATAATATTATGGAAAATCAAACTAAAACAATTAGTGCAAAAGCCTGCTGGCTTGCACTTGCATGTCTGGTGGTTCCAATGTTCGGATCATATTTCTTTGATGATATGTTCTCAACGGTATCACAGATATTTCAGAACCCTGCAAACCTTCAGCTTGGATGGAATATGGGCAACTTCGGAATGTATGCCGGTGGTTACTCTTTCCTCTGCGTATGGGGCGGTCTCATTATATGCGGTGTACTTCTTGACAAGTACGGAGTAAGACTTGTAGGTTCGGTATTCGTTGGAATGATGCTCGTTGGCGCTGCCATTGTAACATACGCAATTTCAAACCCTTCATTTTCTCCAGCAACTTCGCTCTCTATTGCATACGTTGGATGCATGCTCTTCGGACTTGGAAGCGAGATTGCCGGTGTTGCGGTTACACGTTCAATTGCAAAGTGGTTCAAGGGTAGGAACATTGCTCTTGCAATGGGTCTTCAGCTATCAATTGCCAGAATCGGTACTGGTATTGCAATGATTCTTTCACCTGTTTTGGTGCTCAAGCATCATGTTGAGGGTGAGATGTTCATGCTCAACGAGACAAACAAACCGGCAATGTTCGGTCTTGCATTCATCTTCATTGGTGCAATTCTCTGGGCCATCTTCGTTGCAATGGATGCAAACTTTGACAAGCAGGCCGGCATTGTAAGGACCAAGGGTGCTGTAAAGGAGGAGGACAAGTTCAAGTTCTCTGACATCATCACTGTTCTCAAGAACCCTAGATTCATTATGATTGCTCTGCTGTGCGTATTCTTCTACTGCTGTGTAATAAGTTTCAAGAAGTTCGGTACATCAATCATAATTCCTAGATTCGGCCTTGAGGACGGTCCAGCTGCAACAATGATTTCAATGATAGCATTCGCTCCTGTAATCTTCACTCCGCTTTTCGGAGCTCTTGTTGACAAGGTTGGTAAGGCTACCACCTGGATGATTTCAGGTGCAATAATGGTGTTCATTGCACATATCATCATTGGTTTTGCTCCATCTATGCAGGCATTCGGATACCTTTCAATCGTTCTCCTTGGAATAGGTTATTCACTTGTTCCTTCTGCAATGTGGCCTACAGTTCCAAAGATTATTCCAGAGAAGAACCTCGGTACAGCGTACTCACTAATCTACTGGATTCAGAATATGGGTATGATGCTTGTTCCTCTTGCTGTTGGTGGCATTATGAAAAACATCATTACAGCGGACCCTGTAGCGGATGAGGTATCATACGAGGCTCAGAAACTCACAGCAGCCGTAAATTCGGAGTATCTCTTTATAAGCCTTGGCATTGTTGCAATTTCAGTTGCAGTTCTCCTCTTCTTCAACTCGAAGAAGCACCCTGAACTTATGATGGATGTTCCAAGCAAGCAGGTGAAATAAGCTATAAGCTGAAAAGAAAAAAAGCCGCGGTTGCGGCTTTTTTTATGCTCTGGTTTGTCCCTCTCCCTCAATGAGCCACTTGTAGGTGGTTATCTCCTCCAGGCCCATTGGGCCGCGTGGTCCGAGTTTCTGGGTGCTGATGCCTATCTCGGCGCCAAGACCGAACTGCGCTCCGTCGGTGAAGCTTGTAGGTGCGTTCACATATACGCAGGCGGCATCAACCTCTCTCTGGAACTTCGATGCGGCGGCCGTGTCATCTGTTATGATGCATTCGCTGTGTCCCGAGCCGTGAAGGGCAATATGCTCAATGGCCTGCTCAATTGAGTCAACCACCTTCAGCCCCATCTTGTAGTCCATATACTCCCTGTCCCACCAGGGCGATAGATTATTCTCTCTGCCCGCGTAGCCCTTTCCGCAGGCGGCAATTGGTTCAAGGTAGGGATATTTTCCTTCGAGGGTTGAGAGTGATACACTATCGCAGTAGATTATTACATTTTTTTCAGCAAGAGGGGCGCAGAGGGCAGGAAGGTCGTTCAGACGCGATGAGTGCACAATGAGTGTGTCAAGGGCGTTGCATACGCTCACACGTCTGGTCTTCGCGTTAAGTACAATGCGTTGTCCCATCTCAAGGTCTGCCGATGCGTCAAAATATGCGTGAACTACACCGGCGCCTGTCTCTATGCAGGGTACCTTTGCGTTCTGCCTTACAAAGTCTATGAGTTTGCGGCCACCGCGCGGAATCACCACATCAACGTATCCAACAGCCCCAAGCAGTTCACCTGCAGCTTCGTGGGTTGCTGGAAGAAGGTTTACGCAGTTGGTCTGAACACCACTCTCTTCAAGCACACTCTTTATAAGTGATACAGCTGCCCTGTTTGAGTTGTCGGCGTCCTTGCCACCCTTGAGAATGCAGGCGTTGCCGCTTTTGAAGCAGAGAGAGAAGACATCGAAGGTAACATTGGGGCGAGCTTCGTAAATTACTCCAATTACGCCGAACGGTACGGATACTTTTCTCAGTTTCAAGCCGTTTGGAAGGGTTCTGCTTTCGAGGGTTTTTTCAAGAGGAGAGGGGAGTGAGGCAACGTGGCGCATGTCGGATGCTATATCCTCAAGCCGTTTGTCAGTCAGTTTGAGGCGGTCGTAGAGCGGGTTGCTCTGTTCCATTTGTGAGATGTCCAGTGCATTGGCGGCGAGAATCTCCTCCTTTGATGATA
>DCHN01000050.1:0-18989 GCA_002315995.1 Bacteroidales bacterium UBA1751
ATTTTATGATTGTTTTATAATTTTTATAAGTTTTTTCTACTGTAGTAAATGGATGCTGACATCTTATTTTCTGCCACCCTGAACGGTGTCGTAAATCCATCTGTCGTATGGGCAGATGTCGGTTTCCTCAAGTTGTGCAAGTGCTTTTGCTGCCTCATTCAATGTATTGTGACCTGATGCAGCCACCATTGTGAAGCCGTTTGACATAGGGATGGCAATTGGATCGTATCCGAATTTCTTTGCATCTTTCTCCATAAGTTCAACATTTGACGCCTCCTTGAAGCTGCCAAGAATTACGTAGTAGCGGAATTCCATCTGCTGGTCAGCAGCTGGTTGCTCAATGGTGGAAATGGTATCCTGTTGCGGAGTCTCCTGCTGAACTGCCTCCTGTTGAGATTGCATCATGGCTTCAATCTCTGCTGATGTCTTCATTCCAAGAGAGTGTTTGAGCCACTCGCATGATGAGAGAGAGAGCAGTGCCATAATTGCAAGTGAAATGAAAAGTGCGGTGCGTTTTTTCATATAAATCCTTCTAAGGCATAGTAACTTGCAAATGTAACCAAAATTTCACTATTTCGGCACATTTTGTTATTTTTGCTATTCGGTTGTGGAGTGTTGTGCCCCACACATTCAAGGAATAAAACTGATAATGTTATGGGACTACTGATTTTCAAGGCTCCGAAGTACAAGGTGTTCAACTACCAGCCAAGGTATTACAATGAGCGGAAGGAGGAGTTGGATGAGATAATAGACAGGGCCAAGCGTCAGGAGGCCGGCGAGTATAAGCCGGGAGATTATATAAGGGGAGGCTTCAAGAGAGCCAGGATCTCATCGCACAAGAAGGGGAACAGGGCGGAGACTATAATCAAGTGGATTGGTATTGTTTCAGCAGTTGCCCTTATTCTTGCCGTCTTCTATTTTGCCAAGGTGTTTGAGGCTGTAATGGATAAACTCTGTTAGAAAATGCTTCAAGTTCTTCCACCGAATATTGCCAATCTTATTGCCGCCGGAGAGGTTATACAGCGTCCTGCATCAGTTGTAAAGGAGCTGGTTGAAAACTCCATTGATGCCGGTGCCACCACTGTATCTCTTATACTTGAGGATAGCGGTCGTACCCTTATTCAGGTAATTGACAATGGATGCGGAATGACACCGCAGGAGGCGGAACTATGTTTTGAGAGGCATGCTACATCAAAAATCAAGGATGCGGAGGACCTCTTCTTCATAAGCAGCTATGGCTTCAGGGGTGAGGCGCTTCCATCAATTGCTTCCTGTTGTGATGTTACGCTCCGTACCCGCAGGGCTTCAGATGAGTTGGGCTGTCAGGTTCATGTTGCGGCCAATGCTATTCTGGAGAGTTCTGAGGCTGCAATGCCTGTAGGAACAAATATTGCGGCAAGAAACATATTCTACAATATACCTGCCCGAAGGAAGTTCCTGAAATCTGATGCAACGGAGTACCGCCAGATTCTCTCCGAGTTCAACAAGGTGGCACTCACCCATCCGGAGGTTGAGTTCAAGCTCTTCCATAACGGGGAGCAGGTAACCAAGTACTCCCCGGTTGCAAATTCCAAACTCAGGATAACGCAGGTTGCCGGAAAGGATATGGCAAAGGATCTATTGCCAATGGATACTTCAACATCCATTGTCCAGGTGAGCGGCTTCATAGGCAGGCCCGAGCTTGCACGCAGGAGCCAGCCCAACCAGTACCTCTTCGTAAATGGCAGATTTTTCAAGAGTCAGATGCTCTATAGGGCTGTTTTGAATGCTTATAAAGGGCTGCTTCCAGAGGGACATATTCCTTCATATTTCATATATCTCTCCATTGATCCCGGTTCAATGGATATAAATATTCATCCCTCCAAAACTGAGATCAAATTTGAGGATGAGAGTGTAATTTTCGAGATTATTCAGGCTGCTGCAAAGCAGACGTTGGGGAAGAACTCAATGATGCCGTCAATAGATTTTGACACCGAGGGTGCAATTGAGATGCCTGCCTTCAAACAGAATGACTGGAGCGGAATCAAGCAGCCGAAGATTAATTATGATCCGCTGTTCAATCCGTTCAACACCTCCTCCGGAAGATTGACATCCAACGCAGGTATGGATTCCAGTGAAAATGCAGACGATGGGAATTTCCTCCTTCTGGATCCGTATGTGAAGGAGTACTCAACTGGCGAAGAGAAACCTAAGCCGCTTAAGGTTATCTCCAACAGGTATCTTGTTGGGTTTGAAGATAATGGCATCTCCATTTTCGATGCGCTCGCCGCTTCACAAAGAATAGTTTACGAGAACTATCTTGCGCATTGCAACGGAGCAATGAGTTGTGAAAGGTTGCTTTTCCCTATTACAGTTGAAGTGAACACTTCCCTTTGCAGCGTGCTGAAGGAGAGTGAGAAACTTCTTGAGGAGTGCGGCTTTGAAATAGCTGTTTCAAAGGGGGAGATAACCATTCATGGAGTCCCTTCAGTTGGAGATATTGACATATCTTCGCCACAGCAGGCTTCGCGGATGATTGACGATATTCTGGATATACTTCAGACTCCTGGCGGGAATATTGCAAGGGTTATAAATGAGAGAATGGCAAGGTTGGTTGCCAGAGCGGCATCAGCTGCAGGCGCAGGAAGGAACCTTACCGTTGAACATGCTCTGGCAATAGAGCGAAGGTTGGGGGAGTGTGCCCAAAACGGTGTATCACCATTCGGCGGAGTTTGCAGAAAAACTATAGCAGTAGAAAAAATAATGAATTTAAATTGACAACGAGATGTTCAGATTGCCTCCGGTTCTCAAGAACCTTATAATCATAAATACAATACTATTCTTTGCAACGCTTCTTATGCCGGCTCTGTACGGCGTGCTTTCGCTTTTTCCATTTGAATCGTCGCTTTTCAAGCCATACCAGTTCCTCACCTACATGTTCATGCATGGCGGATGGGCTCATATTTTCTTCAATATGTACACGCTCTTCTTCTTTGGAAGTGTGCTGGAGCAGGTTTGGGGCGGCAAAAAGTTTCTTCTATTCTATTTGGTAACAGGAATAGGCGCGGCGCTTATACATAATGGAATAATTTCGTTGAGATACTCCGATATGATTGCACTGGCGCAGAGTGGTGATGTGGTTGCACTTTCACAGGTGAGAGGTATTCTCAATACTCCAACGGTGGGAGCTTCCGGTGCAATTTATGGGGTGCTTATGGCTTTTGGAATGCTTTTCCCAGATAGAATAGTTCAGCTTCTTCTTCCTCCTGTTGCATTGAAGGCGAAGTGGTTCGTATTGATTTTCGGAGCCATTGAACTTCTTTTCGGCTTTTCAAACTCAACAGACAACGTGGCCCATTTCGCTCACCTTGGAGGAATGATATTCGGTTACATACTCATAAGGTATTGGAAGAGCAAGGGTACAATGTATTATTAGAAATTCCGGGTCCTTTCACAATATGGCATATATTGGCCTGATATCTGACACTCATTGCACTTTTGATGCTCCATTGAAGGAGTTTCTGAAAGGTGTTGATACAATCTGGCATGCCGGTGATTTCGGCAACATTGAAACGGTTGATGCCATTGCTGCGTTCAAACCGCTTATTGGTGCATATGGCAATTGTGACCCGTACGTTGTGAGGCTGGTTCATCCGGTAATGAGATTCTTCAGTGTTGATGGAATGAAGGTCCTCATTACGCATATAGGAGGATATCCCGGTCACTATGACAAGTATGCTCTATCGCTCATAAATTCATACAAACCTGATATATTCGTATGCGGCCATTCGCATATTCTTAAGGTCGTTAATGACAAACTGCACAATATGATGGTCATAAATCCGGGTGCTGCCGGTATTCAGGGATTCCATCAGGTTCGTACAGCTCTGCGTTTTCACATAGAAAACGGCTCCATAAAGGATATGGAGGTTGGAGAGTGGGAGAGAAAACTGGTTCTTTGAGTTGTGTAAGCTTCTAAATCAGGCTCTTATTATCTTCACCGTTCCGTCCACCCCAAGCTTAATTATTTGTGAGCTGCGCTGTGTGGATCCGGTATCCATCTGCTGGTCAACTATGTAGTCAACACCTTTTTTAATCTCTTCTGAAATTGTGCTGAATGATTCAGGGGTGCTTTCACCGCTTATGTTGGCCGATGTTGAAACAATGGGTTTCCCGAACTTTTTTATAAGCCTTGTGCAGAATTCGTTCATTGGTATACGTATGCCTGCCGAACCATCCTGGGCAATGACACTCTCTGCGAGGCCGTTGACATCAGGATATATTATGGTCATTGGGGCGTCATTAACTTCAATGAGTTCGTATGCCATTGGAGGCACCTCTTTTACATACTGCTCAATCATTTCAATTGATGATGCAAGTGTGATGAGCGACTTTGAGTCCTCTCTCTTCTTGAGGTCGAAGACCTTCTTCACTGCCTGAGCATTTGTGGCGTCACAGCCTATACCCCATACCGTATCGGTTGGATAGAGAAGTATGCCGCCCTCCTTGAGGACTTTAAGGGCGTTCTTTATTTCGAGTTCAATGTCTGCCATATATGTTTAAATTACAATTTCGGATATAACTGGGAAATGGTCTGAGTAGCTGAGTTTCGGACTTTTGTGTGATGTGCAGTCCCACCCCTTTGGAATAAGTATGTAGTCAATTCTCAGAAGCGGCCAGAGATGTCTGAACGTCCCTGCAAAACCTCTGCCTGCAAGTTTGAAGGTATCTTCCCTCAACTTCACGAAGCGGTTGTATGTGTATGATATGGGTGTGTCGTTGAAATCACCGCATATTACTGAAGGGTATCTGCTTTGGTCTATTATTCTTATTATTTCATTCACTTGGCTTGAACGTCTTATATTCGTGCCTTTCATCTTTTCATGCACGTCAATGAGTTCGTCTGCCAGCCCTGTTTCATACCCTCCCTTTGAAGAGAGCCCCTTTACAAGTGAGGTGAATGAGACGTTATATGATTCAAGATGGTTATTGCATATACGTATGGTATCGGAGTCCACCTCAATATCGGCATATACGCAGAGGTTGGTGCTTCGTTTGAAAGTTATGTCAGCTGAGGCTGCAATTGGGTATTTGCTCAATATTATGTTGCCGAAACGCTGACCGCTCTTAAGCTTGAAGAGGTGGTATGTCCTGTATGGGTACTCTTTTGCCAGCAGTGTGTCAGCCATTCTTTCTGATGAGAGGAAACACTCCTGTAGTGCTACAATATCTGGTTTTTCGCTCTTGAGATGGCTCATTATGAGGTTCCTGCAGTCAGCCCTTGCATAGCCGTGCGCAGATGAGGAGAACATACCCACGTTGTAGCTCTCTATTTTGAGTTTTAAGCCTCTTTCATTGCTCTCCACCTGGTCTGACAAGCGGAAATAACTCTCTGTGAATATGAATGAGGGCAAAATTACAATAAGGGAGATCCATACTGAATTTGACCTCATGAGCAGGGATATGACAAGAAGAAGCAGATTGAGAATAAGCAGCGGAATAAAGAAGAGTCCGAAAAAGAGCGGAACTGAGAAAACGGAGGGGTTAATGAAGATGCTCAGGTATGATATGGCCAAGGCTAATGCAGCCACCAGGAGCAGCAATCTCCATAAAAAGGAGTTGAAGCTCTTCCTTCTCTCTTTTTTTTGGGCTCTTGACCTCCTCCGTGCCATTGTACTCTAAAGTTTTATTACTATGTGTTTCCTGTAAAGAATCACTGCCATGAGCGTAAATACGGCAACGTAGCATAGTGCGTATATAAGAGATGAGAGTTCGCAGTTCTCACCCACCAGGGCAACGCAGACATTGTTGTAGAACCAGCTGAGCACGCTCCAGTTCTTCTCTCCCAGTGTGCCGTCGTCAAGTGTTACAACTGATGTCCATTTTATCATACGACCGAGAATCTTCGAGAAGAAACTTGCCATTACAAATGCAAAGAGTGGGTTCATTCCAAGAGCCTTGAAAGGGAAGAAAGGTTTCTCCTTTCCTTTTACGTCAATGAAATATATGAAGAATGCAAGCATCATAATGGCCCATCCTCCAGCGTAGAGAACATACGAACCTGTCCAGAGCGCTTTGCATATAGGATACCATATACCTAATACAATTCCGCCGGCGAGGCAGAGGAGAGATGTGGTATAAAGCTTGGCAACAGCCAGAATTTTGTTTTCAGCCTTTCTTATCATGTTTCCAATAAGGAAGCCGAGCAGCAGTGTGCATGAACCTGACAATGCTCCGAGCAGGCCTTCAGGGTCAAATGCAGGGCCATATCCGTGATATACGTGATTTTCTCCTACAAGAGCAATGTCAATTGCTCCGGAACCCTGTCCGGCAAGGGAGAGTGCGCCTTGCGCTCCGTTGACAAGCGGTGCTGCGCTGTTTCCAATGAGCAGAAGTATGATCCAGTGGGCCAGGGCAAGCACAATCATGGATATCACTATCTTTCGTGTGGAGCGCATCCATAAGGCTATGATTCCGCCCAGAATGTAGCACATTGCAATTCTCTGGAGCACTCCGAATATTCTCAGGTGCTGCCAGTATGCAGCCCAGTTCTGGGCGAATGTGAGGCTTTCGTCAGTTGAGGTGGGGTAGAAGGGGAAGGCATTGAGGCCGAGTCCTACGAGAAAAATGAGAATTCCTCTTGTAAGCAGTTTCTTTACGGAGGCTTTGCTCAGGCTTTCATTGTATTTTGCAAATGAGAATGCCATTGCTGCTCCAACTACGAAGAGGAAGAATGGAAAGACAAGGTCGGTTGGAGTGCATCCTACCCATGGGGCGTGACGGAGGGGAGGAAATATATGACTCCATGTTCCAGGGTTGTTTACCAGAATCATTCCGGCTACAGTCATTCCTCTAAGTACGTCAAGTGCCACGTATCTGTTGCTTTGTGTCTCCATATCTCTTTGTATTGTAGTAATTTCCAAAAGTAGTCATTTTATAACAATTTTCGCCCCGTATTCCGAGTTTTCACCAACATTTGTTGAATCTGCACTTTGAAAATTCCAATACGTCATACTTTTATGCGTCAATAAAACAAAAAGAGTATGTTGTGTAAGATATTTGGAGCGTGTTGCTATGGGGCTGATACGGTTACGGTAACAGTTGAGGTTGATGTGGCGCCGGGTTTGGCATACATTGTTGTTGGGTTGCCCGACAGTGCCGTGCGTGAGAGCCAGCATAGAATTATGAGTTCCCTTCACCATTTCGGATACAGGATGCCTGGAAAGCGTGTTGTGGTGAATCTGGCTCCGGCAGATTTGAAGAAGGGAGGAACTGGATTTGACCTTCCAATAGCTGTAGGAATTCTTATTGCAAGTGGACAGATAGATGTTGCACTTGATATGAGCAGGTTTCTTATTATGGGTGAACTTGCCCTCGATGGTACATTGAGGCGTTTCAATGGTTCCCTTGCCATTGCGGCTGATGCGGCCAAATATGGTTTTGAGTGCTGTATCTTCCCGTCGCAGTGCAGGAACGAATGTTCGTGGGTGAGAGGGGTGAAGGTCTATTGCGTTGATTCGCTGGATCAGGTAATTGAACTTCTTTCCGGCAAGGTGGATGCCTCACATTTTATGGTTAACGGTGATGCGTATAAGCAGGGTTTTTCCGAGTGTGGGGAGTTATTCGGCCGCTACAGGGAGAAACTGCGCGGAATGCTCGTCCTGCAGAAAGGTGGTGGTGGAGGCAATCCTGGCTCTTTCTTCAAGAATGACCTTGCATTCATAAGAGGGCAGGAGCGAGCCAAGTTGGCCCTTGAGATATGTGCCGCAGGCAGACATAATCTTCTTCTTTCCGGCAGTCCCGGATGTGGGAAGAGCATGATGGCTGCAGCTCTTCCTACAATTATGCCGCCGCTGACATACGAGCAGTCTGTGGAGGCTGGAAGAATATACTCCATATATGGTAAGGAGGAGTACTCCCAGGATTCTTTTACAATGCCGCCGTTCAGGGCTCCGCATCATTCAATAACGAATCAGGCTCTTGTGGGAGGTGGATCAGACGGACGTCTCCCCGGTGAAATATCTCTTGCAACACAGGGGGTTCTTTTTCTTGATGAAATCCTTGAGTTCAAGAGAGATACCCTGGAGCTGCTGCGTCAGCCGCTGGAGGAGAGGAGAATCAACATCAGCCGTGTTCACGGAAAGTTCTCATACCCCGCAGATTTTATCTTGGTAGCGGCGGCCAATCCATGCCCTTGTGGCTATCTGTATGAAAAAAGTGACAGATGCCGTTGCTCTTCATCTGCAATTTCAAAATACAGGAGCAGGCTTTCAGGTCCCTTCCTCGACAGGATGGATATATGCCTTCGTGTCCCTGCTCTTGACAATGGGAATCTTCTCTCTGATTGTGCAACAGGGGAATCCAGCGCATCGGTGGCTCTTAGGGTTTTGCGTGCGGTGGAGATTCAGTGGAAACGGTTTGGAAGCTGTGGTGGAGTGATGAATTCCACAATGGGGAGCGGTGAATTGAGGAGGTATTGTTCCCTTGGTGCTGATGCAAAACGGCTGATGCAGGTTGTTTCGGAGAAAAACGGGTTGAGTGCAAGAGGTTACACCAGATGCCTTAAGGTTGCAAGGACAATTGCAGACCTGAATGGCAGGGAGGGTATTTCACTCGAGGACATTTCAATGGCGCTGCAGTTCAGATTTCCTGAGCAGAATAGCTTACTGTAATGGTGCGTACTCCGTCAGGGGCAACATCAATGTCTACCCTGTTGCAGTTTTCCGGGAGAATCTCTTCAATTTTCTCCGACCACTCAATGAGGCATAGTCCGTTGCCGCTGAAGTACTCGTCAACTCCTATGTCGTATGCCTCCTTTATGGAGTTGATTCTGTAGAAGTCGAAGTGGAAAATAGGAAAGCCTTTTGCGCTTCTGTACTCATTCACAATTGTGAAAGTGGGGCTGTTGACGTCATCAACAGCGCCAAGGGCCTTGCATATTGCCTTTATGAAGGTTGTCTTTCCCGCTCCCATTCTTCCAAAGAAGGCGAATATGTTGCTTTGTGAGGAGCAGGATGATATATATGCAATAAACTCCTGCGCGCAGGAGTCTATTGTATCTATTGAATCTGATGTGAAAACTTTTGTTACCCTGGTCATGTTATTGTGGGTTAACCGTGTAAATTAATTCAATTATTGGTTTCCTTTCAGCCCCCAGACCGTTGATGTTGAATTTGAACTGTGAGAAGGCGTCAAGTGTCGTTGTTGTTGTGCCGTATGTCTCATCAACTATTGTCCAGTATGGCGAGAGCCACATATCCACTGTCTCATCCTCATCAATTTCAGCCTTGCTTCGCCTTACAAAGTCCTGAACCATGGTGCTGAAATCAAAAATATACTTCTCTTTCTCCAATAACATTGCTCCCATTGTATTGCCCAGGGATGAGTAGTCGTCAATCATGTAATAGTACTTTATTGAACTACCTTCACTTGTGACATATCTCTGTACAGGGAAGAGACTCGGAGCATATTGATACTTGAGAATCTCGTCAGAAGGACGGTTGAATGGGAGAGATGCTCTTGCCCTTACTATGCTAAGCGATTTAGGGTCAATGTGCTTTGATTCTATCCAGTTGTCAATAGCTGCTTTCAGTTTATTTCTGTCTATGAAGGGTGAGATTCCACCGGCTCCCTGAACGGGGATGCTGCTGACATGTTCGTCGGGGTTCTCAAGAGAGCGGCTGCCGAACTCCGATGAGTTGAGCGCATAACTGTTCCTGACATAGAATATTACTGCAGTATCTCTTCTGCTGAGCCCCTCTTCCCAGGTTGGAATGAATGAGAATTTTAGGGAGAGAAAGGCATTTGCCTGGTCAAAGATGCAAAGGCGTCCTCCATTGTCGGTTCCTGGCGATGGGGTGCATTTGAAATAGAGACCTTTATGCCCTTTTACAAAATGGTTGAGGGAGTCCAGTTCAAGTTCTGTTGCACTAAGATACTCCTCGCCGAGTTTCGGATCCAGCTCTATTCTCAGGGTGTCGTTCCCAAAGAATGCTACCTGACCATTGATATTGAGCTTCTCCGTGCCAATGTGTTCAGGCTTGAGAGAGTTGTTGAAGCATACCAGTGAGTCTATGTTCACCAGCATTCTATATACGTCAATATTCTGTACAATGCTCTTTGCAAGTTCGTAGTGGACAAGCTTGTTCGATTCAATTGTTGTTGAAGATTCATCAATTTCTGCCAGAGGAATTTCAATATGGACCCCCTTGACAATCCAATCTTTTCCAAATGAGAGACCGGTTGAAGATGGCTCCAGCTCAATTGCGGAGTTGAATACGCTTTGCCCGAACTCTTCAGATGAGAAGCTGCCAAGAGCCATGTAGAGTGATGAGATGGCCTGAAGGCTATCCATCATCTTGCTTTGAATAGGGAAATCAATGGTATCAACACGAACCTTAAGTATCTGTTCCTGAGGGATGTAATCATCTCCCATTGATTTATCTCTGTTAATACAACTTGTTGAAAGTACAATTGATGCCGCCGCTATGGCCAATACGGACAAAATGTGCCTACTCTTCATCTCCACCTGTAATAGAATCAAAAAATCTGTTGTATTCCTTTATATACTCCGCATTCTCCATCTTTATTTCCATATATGGAAGTGTAGGCAGTGATGCACCTTTTATTGCTGCCTCAATTTCATCATTCAACTTAGGAGCACCATATATGATGCCGTCAGAGTACTGAATGGCCAGTTTAGCAAGATTTATGCCATTGAGCTTCTCCATTTTGTCGAGATCCTTGCCTTTTACGCCCGGTATTACAATTTTTGTTTTGAAATCCTTGTCAAAGTTCTCCCCTGCTATTTCATCGTAAAGAGAGAGAACCACTTTGCTCTCGGCAAAAATAGGGTCATTCTTATATGCTCTCTTCAAATATAGAGGAAGGAGGTGTGAAAGCCATCCGGTACAGAATATAATGTCTGGTTTCCATCTCAGTTTCTTTACGGTTTCAAGAACACCTCTTGCAAAGAATATGGCCCTTTCACCGTTGTCTTCAAAGAACTTGCCCTCTTCATTGCAGTACAATGCCTTTCTGCGGAAATAGTCCTCGTTGTCTATGAAGTAAACCTGCATTCTTGCAGCAGTAATGGAGGCCACCTTTATTATGAGCGGACGGTCAATATCGCTGACTACGATGTTCAGCCCGGAAAGCCGTATCACCTCATGAAGCTGGTTGCGCCTCTCATTGATGCTTCCGTATCTAGGCATAAAAGAGCGAATCTCTTTTCCGCACTCCAGAATTCCCTGAGGCAGATATCTGCCCACTATACTCTGTGGCGTTTCCTGCACATACGGTAGTATTTCCGAGTTTACGAAGAGTACTTTTTTAGGTTCTTTCATAATAAGGCAACATTTTACAACACAAAGATAATAAAAAAAATTTTAACAATTTTTATTACTCTTTTTTTGTATATCTTTGAGGGTTTATTATGTCGGGTTCTCAGAATAACATCATAGGCAGAAGGCTTGTAAGGTCATACTTGTCATCCATTGTGAGCATAAGTATGGTCCTCTTCGTAACGGGCTTCTTCGCTCTGGTTTCAGTCAACGCCAGGGCTGTGAGCAACTATTTCAAGGAGAATGTGAGAATATCTGTAATTCTCAAGCCGGAGATAACCCAGGAGCCTGCAAAATTGTTCTATGATACCCTCAGCAGGTTGCCTTATGTAAAGGTTGCAGATTTCATATCAAAGGAGGAGGGTACGTTGCAGATGAGGGAGATGCTGGGCGATGACTTCCTTAATGTGTTCCAAAGCAATCCGATTCCTGTTTCAATTGACATCAGAGTTGATGCCGTTCATTTCAACAAGGACAGCATAGGTGCAATAAGTGAAAGAATAATGGCTCATCATCAGGTAGATGAGGTGGTTTACAAGAATTCTGTTGTGGAGGCCATAAATGAGAATATGGATAAGATAGGCGGCATCATGCTTCTCTTCATTGCAGTGCTCCTTGTAGTGGCAATAGCTCTGATTAACAACACCGTAAGACTTAATCTCTACTCAAAGAGATTCTCAATATATACCATGAGGCTTGTTGGCGCAAAGATTTCGTACATAAGAAAGCCGTTCCTGTTGAAGTCACTTCTCCAGGGTGCTGTTTCCGGTCTTCTTGCCTGCGGTGCCCTCTATGTTTCACTGCAGTATATGAAGGAGAAATTCATTCACATATTTTCAGCGTTGGACAATCTTCTCACTCTGTATGTACTTGTGGGTACGCTACTGTTCGGAATGTTCATATGCTTTATGTGCACGCTCTTTGTAGTGAGAAAAATATCGTCAATGGAGAATGACGACCTGTATGTATAAACAAAAAGATTCAAATATGGCTGATATCAAACAGACTAACAGTGAAAAGGAGAAGGGTTTTGCGCTCCCTGTAAAGAACGTGAAGCTCATTATTGCCGGTTTTCTGGTACTTGTTGTGGGGTATGTTCTTATGATTGGTGGAGGAACAGACAACCCGGAACTCTTCAACAATGCAATGTTCAGTTTCAGAAGGGTGGTGCTGGCTCCAATTGTAATAGTTGGCGGTATTGTCATTGAAATAGTGGCAGCCGTAAAGATATTCAAATCAGATAAATAGAGGAGGGCACTGAAATGAGTGAAATTCAAGCTGTTCTGCTGGGCCTTCTTCAGGGACTCACAGAGTTTCTTCCTGTAAGCAGCAGCGGACATCTTACAATAGCAAAGGAACTTTTTGGAATAGAGACAGGTTCTCTGACATTCGAAGTGGCAGTGCATGCTGCAACCGTGCTTGCAACAATTGTTGCCTTCAGAAAGGAGATAGCGGATCTGCTGTGCGGTCTCTTCAAGTTCAGATATAATGAGCAGACCGACTATATTGCCAAAATAGTTGTATCAATGATTCCGGTGGGAATAGTGGGAGTATTCTTCAAGGATGCAGTGGAGGAGATATTCGGTGAGGGAGTGGCAATAGTTGGTCTTATGCTCCTTGTTACTGCTTCACTCCTCTGCATAAGTGAACTCTCAATGCGCAGAGAGAGATGCAGTAAAGAGGAACCGGGAAAGAATATAGGGTTCAAAGAGGCCTTCATTATTGGATGCGCCCAGGCAATTGCCGTTCTTCCGGGTCTTTCACGAAGCGGAAGCACCATTTCCACAGGACTTATGCTCAAGGTGAAAAAGAGTCAGGTTGCCCAGTTCTCATTTCTTATGGTAATTGTCCCCATTCTTGGAGAGGCTTTTCTCGATCTTATAAAGGGAGACTTTGCCAACTCCTCAATAGGTTCGCTTCCTCTGATACTCGGCTTCGTTGCAGCATTCCTCAGCGGATATGCGGCCTGCCGATGGATGATTGGCATTGTTCGCAGGGCTCATCTCTGGGGTTTCGCAATTTATTGCGCGCTGGCCGGAGCCTGCTGCGTTCTCTCTACTATTCTTTAATAACAGGATAGATATTCATCAGACATTCAGCAATGGAACAGAGAAAAGTCAATAGGAAGTACTTTTTCATATCGGATGTCCACCTCGGCCTCCGATACGGCAATTGGCGTCTGCGTGAGAAGCAGTTCGCCGATTTCCTGCTTTCGCTTCCTCAGGATACGGAGGAGATCTATCTGCTGGGTGATATATTCGATTTCTGGTACGAATATCAGCACGTGATACCGCGCGGCTACACACGTACACTCGGTGCTTTTGCCGTACTTCGCGATAGGGGTGTAAAGATTCATTTCTTTAATGGCAACCATGATATCTGGACCTACAACTATTTTCAGGAGGAGCTTGGGTTTATTGTTGAGAAGCAGCCGGCGCTCTTTGAAATAGAGGGGAAAAGGTTTGTGCTGGGGCACGGCGACGATATTGAGAAGCGCGATTTCGGCTACCAGTTCCTGCGGGGTGTATTCACAAGCAGGCTTGCACAATTTCTCTTCAGTATGCTCCACCCGTATCTGGCCTTTTCATTCGGCCTCAACTGGAGCAAGCATAACCGCCTTGCCAAGGCTGACAACTCATACACATTCAACTGCAACCGGGAGCCTCTTTACAAGTATTGCGTAAAGCAGGTTGAGTCAGGTGCATATGGGCCGAGCAGGCCGGACTGCTTCATATTCGGTCATTTCCATGCCTCTACAGATGTTATTATGCCTGAGTGCGGCTCCCGCTTCATTATTCTTGGAGACTGGATTCATAACCCCTCATATGTTCTATTTGATGGAGAACATATTGAGTTTGTTAAACTCTGAATAAATTAAACCCCCGTCCGCAATAAATTATGTGAACGGGGGCTGTTTCAAATCTTTTCCCGAACTATTTCTTTATAAGTCCGAGCTTCTCCATAAGAGCTTCAGGCTCCGGATCACGGCCGCGGAAGTTGCGGTAGAGAACGTCGGCGTCCTCAATGTCACCCCTTGAGAGGATGCAGTCGCGGAATCTTCCTGAAATCTCCTTGTTGAAGATACCGTTCTCCTTGAAGAGCTGGAATGCATCGGCCTCAAGAACTTCAGCCCACTTGTATGAGTAGTAGCCTGCTGAGTAGCCGCCTGCAAAGATATGCGAGAAGGTTGGCGAGAATGCTGTGCCGGCAACAATAGGTATAACTGCTGTAGGCCTCTTTATCTTGGTTTCAAACTCCTCTATGCTCTCTGAAGGAACTTCGGTGAGGGTGTGCCATGCCATATCAATTCTTCCAAAGTCAAGCTGGCGAATCTGGTAGTATCCTGCAAGGAAGTTCTTTGACTCAACAATCTTTTCAATGTACTCCTGTGGAATAGCCTCGCCACTCTGGTAATGCTTTGCAAAGGTCTTGAGGAATTCAGGTTCGTATGCCCAGTTCTCATTTATCTGTGATGGAAGCTCTACGAAATCTCTTGCAACAGATGTTCCGGTAAGGGACTCATACTTGCCCTCTGCCAACATTCCGTGAAGGGCGTGTCCGAATTCGTGGAAGAGTGTTGTAACCTCGTCGAATGTAAGGAGCGATGGCTCGGTTTCGGTAGGCTTCGTGAAGTTCATAACAATTGAGATGAACGGTCTGCGCTCCACTCCATCTTTTGAGAATGACTGCCCGCGGAACTCTGTCATCCAAGCGCCGCCTCTCTTGCTTGCTCTTGGATAGAAATCGGTGTAAAGCAGGGCCATGTGACGGCCGTTAGCATCGGTAACATCGAATACTTCAACATCTGGATGGTATCCCGGAATGTCAGGAGCCGGTGTGAACTTGAGACCATAGAGTGAATCTGCAAGTGCAAATACGGCATTCTTCACATTCTCCAGCTTGAAGTATGGCTTGAGCATCTGGTCATTTATTGAGTACTTCTCATCCTTGAGCTTTTCAGAGTAGTATGAGAAATCCCAAGGCATCATATCTCCCTCCTGGCTCTTGTTCATGTATGCCTTAACCTCAGCAACATCAGCTTTTGCAAAAGGCAGTGTCTGCCCGGTAAGTTTGTCAATGAAAGAGAGCACTGTCTCCTTGTTCTTGGCCATCTTGTTTTCAAGGGTGCGGTCTGCATGTGTTGAATATCCCAGGAGGTTTGCTGCCTTGATTCTCAACTCAACAATCTTCTTGATATTCTCCTCGTTGCTGAACTCTCCGCCAAGGGCAAGTGAAGTGTATGCCTTGTAAATCTCCTCCTTTCTGGCTCTGTTGGTGCTGTACTGGAGGAATGGAGCATAACTTGGACGCTGGAGTGTGAATACCCAACCTTCAAGATTCCTCTCCTTTGCCTCAGAGGAAGCAGAGTTCTTGACGAAGTCAGGAAGGTCAGCTATCTCAGTAGAATCAGTGATATGCATTATGAATGCGTTTGTGGCATCGAGGGCATTCTTTCCATACTGGAGGGATGCAAGCTCAAGCTCCTCGGCAATCTTTGCGAATTCAGCCTTCTTGTCTGCAGGAAGGTTTGCTCCGTTTCTCTCATATCCCTTGTAGGTCTGCTCAAGGAGCCTTGCATCCTCCTGGTCGAGATTGAGGGAATCACGCATCTCCCAAACGGCCTTCACCCTCTGGAAAAGGGTGTCGTTGAGTTGAGTGTACATTGAGAATTTGGTAAGTTCCGGAGTCATCTCCTGAGCAACTCTCTCAAGTTCGTCATTGGTATCGGCCTCCTTTACGTTGAACATTATGCTGAGAATTCTGTTCAAATCCTCACCTGCATAGTTGAGCGCAAGAATGGTATTCTCGAATGTAGGTGCCTGCTCATTATTCTTTATGGCATCTACATCCTTGTATGCCTGCTCCAGGGCAATTTTTATTGCCGGCTCATAATCCTCAACTTTTATTTTGTCAAACTGCGGAGCCCCGTACTTTACTGTGGACTCCTCCAAAAGCGGATTCTTCATCTCATTTGTGCAAGACAGCAAAATTGCTCCAAGGGCAACTGCCATAATAGTTGCTATTTTTCTCATTGCTGATTCTTTTTTCTGTTAACCGAAGCGCTGGTTTACCACACCTGAATTACAAGGTATTTTGTCTTCTCCCAGAAGAGTTTTGAGTCAGTAATCTGAATCATTGTCTCTCCATTCTCTATTACCATCTTGTAGCTTGAGGAATCGTGTGTTGAGAGCAATTTTGCCTTGCTTGAATTTGTGTTGATTTCTGTAATGACTCTACGGTCAACTCTTACGAAATTCTCCTTGTTAGTCTTGTCTGAGATTTTTGCAGCCTTGAAGAGACTTCCGCCTGAAAGAACGCCTGACTCCTTGAGCTCGCTCTTGGTTCCAACAACATAGTATACGGTATTGATCTCCTCATCCTGGCTGGCAACCTGGCTCTTGAGAGCCTCGCTCTGGGTGCTCAGGTTCTGTACATCTGAAGATAGTGATGAAACTTTGTTTCCGAGTTCTGAAATCTGCTGTTTCTGTTCTGCAATTATTACATTCTTCTGAGCGAGCTCCTGCTCAAGGGTTGCTATTGTCTGAGACTGTTTCTCAAGCTGCTTCTGAAGTGAAGCCAATCTCTTTTTGTACTGGGCTGACTGGTATTTGTTCTCCTTTTCAAGCTTTGTAAGCTGCTCCTGATAAGAATTGAGAGCCTGCTGAATGATATTGATGTCATTCATTATTTGCTCTTTCTTTGAAGATGTAACGTTAAGGCCATCTTTGTTGGTTTGAACAGAGATGATGTTCTCGCTTTCGCGTATTGACTCAAGGCCATCTTCAATACCATTGATTATTGCAAATACCTCATCAACCTCCTTATCCTGCTCAGCTTTGGCAGCCTGGAGTGAATCAAGTTGAGCCTGAAGGTCTTGGAATTTTTTGGATTTCTCCACACATCCTGAAAGGAGGAGTGTAAAACAACATGCAGCGAGTGCAAATGTGAAAATCTGTTTCATATTAGTGTAATTTTATTGATTGTTTCAATGAAACCGTAAATCGGTACAAACCACAAAGATATCAATAATATGAATACGTTATTATTTATATACACGGCTATAAACATTTATAAACGTGTAATCCACACAATTTCTTGAAGAGCTTCTTTTCCTTTGCGGTTACATGAATTATTAACCAAAAAATTTCAAAGCCATGAATGAAAACAGTTTGAACAGGGTGGAACTCAAGGGAAACATTGGGATGGAGCCTAAAATCACAACAATTGAGGGAGGAGGCCAGGTTGCCAGATTCTCCGTTGCTACACATGAAATCTTCAAGGCCAGGGATGGCCAGTTGAAGGAGGAGGTAACCTGGCACAATGTGGTTGCCTGGACATCCAAGTCAATTTCAGACTTCAGTATGCTGAAGAAGGGAGCATTCATTGAACTTCAGGGGAAACTGAGGTATCAGAAGTTCCGCACAATAGATGGGGAGGATAAAAACTATACGGAGATTCTTGCTCTGAAAATGGTGGTACCACAGATGCAGTAGTCGTATGTCTGTGCAAGGTTGCCCCTGTTGTTCATGTGCAGGGGCAACCCTTTCATCCTGATATAAGGGATTTCAGAAAGCGCATCAGACCCCCAGCCCTCTTCACCAGAAATTTTGCATAGTGTCTCTTCCAGTAGCGTCTTTCGTTGTGATAGAATGTCCGGCACTCCGCGCTGCAGAACCGCTTGTCTTTTCTCCCTACAAACATCTTTCCGCAAACGGGACACTTTTTGCTCTTTGCACAGTTCATTTTTTCTCCTCCAGTTCTCATTCTGCATCTATTTTACCTTGCCAAATTATGTAAAATATTCCTTTTGGGGGCCTTTTTCAGCGCAACGAAGCAAAATATACTTATTCTGATATTTTTTTGCGTAAATTTGCAGGTTACAGAAATGATTTGTTATGGAAAAAATTGAAAATGGACTTGAGAAGAGTTTTCTTATATACAACACACTGACTCGTCAGAAGGAGAGATTCAAACCTATTGTTCCCGGTAGAGTAGGGTTGTATGTATGTGGTCCAACAGTATATGGTGATGCGCATCTTGGGCATGCCCGTCCCGCAATTACATTCGATGTTCTAGTAAGGCTTTTCAACAAGCTTGGATACAAGGTGAGATATGTGCGTAACATTACTGACGTGGGACACCTTGAGCATGATGCCGATGAGGGTGAGGACAAGATTGCAAAGAAGGCCCGCCTTGAGCAGGTGGAGCCAATGGAAATTGCTCACTATTACACTCTCCGTTTCAGGGAGGCTGTTGCAAAACTGAACACCCTTCCTCCAAGCATTGAACCTAATGCCAGCGGGCATATCATTGAGCAGATAGCTCTGGTAAAGAAGATTCTTGATGCAGGGTATGCCTATATAAGCAACGGTTCGGTATATTTCGATGTTGTAGCCTACAACAAGAAGTTCAAATACGGAATTCTTTCAGGCAGGAATATTGACGAGCAGGATGCCAACACAAGGGAACTTGACGGTCAGAGCGACAAGCACGCATCCTTTGACTTCGCCCTCTGGAAAAAGGCACAGCCTGAGCATATCATGCGCTGGCCTTCCCCTTGGTCGGACGGTTTTCCGGGGTGGCATCTCGAGTGCTCGGCCATGAGTGAGAAGTATCTTGGAAAGGAGTTTGACATACATGGTGGCGGAATGGATCTCATGTTCCCTC
>DCHN01000050.1:19111-24006 GCA_002315995.1 Bacteroidales bacterium UBA1751
AGTCATACGGCAACTTCATTACCCTTGACCAGCTCTTCAATGGTGATCATCCTATTCTTGAGCAGGCCTACAGCCCTATGACCATAAGGTTCTTCATTCTTCAGGCACACTACAGAAGCACTCTTGATTTCTCAAATTCAGCGCTTCAGGCCGCTCAGAAGGGTCTTGAAAGAGTTCTTGCCGCTGCAAAGGATACCAACAATCTTCCTGCAGAGGATGTTTCAAAAATGTCTGAGTCAGCAGCATCACAGGTTGCCGCAAGCGGAGTTGACGGCCAGATATTCAAGTTGAAGGAGGATATTTGGGATGCTCTTCTTGATGATATGAACACTCCTATTGCCCTCTCGTATATCTTTGATGCCGTTAAAATTGTGAACAGTGTAAAGGCATCGGCTGCAAAGATTACCACAAACGGCAAGGCGGCACTCCAGCACATTTTCAAGGATGTGCTTGTAGATGTACTTGGAATAGTAAAGGATGGCGCTGCGCAGAGTTCCGGTGAGCAGGGTGGCGGTGATGACAAACTTGTAGCCTCACTTATGGATATGATTCTCAAACAGAGGGCTGCAGCAAAGGCAGCAAAGGATTGGGCAACATCAGACGCCATACGTGACGCTCTCAAGGAAATAGGTGTCCAAATAAAGGATGGCAAAGAGGGTACCGAGTGGAGCATCTGACAAATCTGATGTGAAATAGAGCATTTTCATGGAGCTATACCGGAGAAGATTCCGGAAGAAACATATCATAATGAAAAGGATACTTTTTGCTTTTATTACAGCTCTTCTCTTCTGCAATATGTTGCAGGCAGAGAGCGTGATTTCTCCCGTAATCAATGCGGATAACAGTGTGACATTCAGCATTTACGCACCAAAGGCGTCAAGTGTGCTGCTGGCGGGTGAGCCGGTGAATTTCCATGCGGTTGAAATGGAGAATGACGGGGATGGCCTCTGGTCCTTCACAACATCGCCGCTTCGCAGTGACCTTTATCTCTACCACTTCGTAATTGACGGAGTCTTTGCAATAGACCCTTCCAACACATACCTGCTCAGGGATGGGAACGACATCTATAACTATGTTATCCTACCTGGCAATAGAGGTGACCTCTATATACCACAGGATGTGCCTCACGGTACGGTTTCCAGGGTGTGGTATCAGACACCTGTTCTTGGAACCCAGAGGAGGATGTCGGTTTATACCCCTGCGGGATATGAGCAGAGCGGGAGGGAGTATCCTGTACTCTACCTGCTTCACGGGCAGGGTGGCGATGAGGATGCCTGGCTGGTAATGGGAAGGGCCGCCCAAATAATGGACAATCTCATTGCTCAGGGGAAGATAGAACCTATGATAGTTGTGATGCCTTATGGTGCAACCCAGCATCAGGCCATTCCTGGTGAGGCCGGCAATGAGGGGATGTACAGACCTAAGTTCGATGGGGCGTACAACACTACAATGGAGGCTCATTTCAAGGATATCCTCAATTGTATTGATACCAACTACAGGACAATAAAGTCTCCTGCAGGGCGTGCAATTTGCGGTCTGTCAATGGGAGGTGAGCATACCTTCCAAATTGCGTTGAATTATCCGGGTACTTTTGATTATGTGGGGCTTTTTTCCGCCTGTGCAAGGGTGCGTCAGATAAACGGCAAGGAGGTTTTCCCTGAGTTCTATAAAGATACCGAGGCCAAGCTCGAGCGTCAGTTCGCTGCAAATCCGAAGTTGTACTACATAGCAATAGGAGACAAGGACCCTCTTTACCAGATGAATGTTGATTTGAGGAAACTGTTTGATGCGCACGACTGGAAGTATGTTTATGTAGAGTCAACCGGTGGTCATACCTGGTACAACTGGAGGGTATATCTGGCGGATTTTGCAAGCAGACTTTTCAAGTAGCACTCTTCATGAAGCTGGCAATAGGAACATACGGGGCCAATTGGTACACTGTGGATTTTTCAGATAGGGGTTTTTCCAATCTTGAGGCTCACAGCGGCAGGGATTTCTCCTGTATAAGAAGTTTCAATGGAGGAGTATATGCCGTGACGGAAAACTCTGCTGAGGGTCCGTGCTATCTGACTCCTGTAGAGGGAACACAATACCTCATTGCTTCAAACTTCGGGAGCGGTTCGGTGGATTTGTTTGCTGCTGTTTCAATGAGTGGGAATCAGGATAGCGGCGTTTTTATTTCATCTCTTGAAAAGAGAGGTGAAATACAGTTTCGCGGCTCCGGTCCTGTTACAGAGAACAACAGACAGATACATTCAAGGGTTCATCAGGTGGTTCAGATACCGTGGGAAATGGAGGGTGCCGGTGATGTGAGGTTGTTTCTTGCAACCGATTTCGGTTCAGATGCAATAAGGGTTCTCTGTTTAGGGGAGAAGTTTGATACGCTATCGCGGTATAAAATAGAGACACCTGCAGGCAGCGGGCCGCGCCATTTGGCGTTCAACAGCGAGCATAAGTTGCTCTACTGCCTGTGCGAGATAAGCAACGAACTGCTGGTCTATTCATTCAGCGGTTTTGAAAATATAAGGTTGCTTCAACGAATTGACATTTCAAAGTTGGGTGCGAATGGTGAAGTAGGGGAGTTGAAACCTGCTGCGGGAGATATGCTCCTGCACCCATTTGGAGGGTGGCTGTATGCTACAAGGCGTATTGTGAATGAGGGCGTGCTGAAGTTTGATGTTGGGGAGGATGGCCTTTTGTTCTTCTCTTCGTTTGTGGCAACCGGGAAACATCCACGCTCTTTGCGTTTTATGAGTACGGCGGGCAGTATGGTTGGCAGTGATGTGCTGTTTGTGAGTTGTAAGGATGAGGCGGTTCAGGTGTTCAGTCTCGATGACAAAGGCAATCTTCAGGGTGAGCTTTTCAGGTTGGAGCTTCCTTATGGTGATATGCCCGTATGGGTTGAGCCTCTGCGTTGAGTGGTGATATTGAAGGAAAGAATACAAATAAATATGATATGAAAGGAATCAGAATCATAGCATTGTCGGTTGTGTCCATTATTGTACTGGCGGTGGCTTCAATACTTTTCATCTGGAGAGGTGAACTGAGAACCGTTGCAACAATAGAACAGCTTGATGATCAGGGCTACTTGTATTGCATGGAGTACAAGGCTCATTATGACCTTGACAAACTTGTTGAAAGTGATGTTGATCAGAATGGTGAACTTATGTCATATCTGATACATACTCTCTCCAAGGGTCTGGTTGATTCTCTGGATATTGAGAGCAGCCAGGTGGTTGAAAAGGGTGAGGAGGGAAGAGAAACATTCGGTTGCACGAGTTTCCAGGCGGCAAACAGCAATGGGAATGGCTTTATTTATGGAAGGAACTATGATTTCTTCAAGAATCCTACAATGGTTACCATTTCTCATCCTGAGAAGGGGTATGCCTCAATTGCTGTGAGTGACATGTCACAGTTCGGATACTCTCTGGAGCATCTTCCAAAGAGCTTTGCACAGAAGGTCCTTTCGCTTGCGGCAATATATGCACCTATGGATGGTATCAACGAGAAGGGACTCTGCACTTCAATTATGGCTCTTCCTAACCAGCCTTCACAGCAGAATTTTCCCGGTAGACACTATGTTGGCACGAGCATAATAATGCGTCTCTTCCTTGACCGTTGCGCTACCGTGGAGGAGGCACTTGAACTTCTATTAACGGTGAATGTAAACCACGATGTAAAGATGGGCTCCGGCTTCCACTATATGGTTGCGGATGCATTGGGTAAATGTGCAATAATAGAGTTTGACAAGGATGACCAGTGGAAGACAATAGTTATTCAGAAGAGTGATACTCTGAACCATATGGTCATAACCAACCATCTCCTGAATCCGAAGCACTACAGTGCGGTGCCTGACCCTGTTATTGGAAATGTGTCAAGCTTCAGTTGGGACCGGTATGAGAGGGTATCGGCATTTATGAATGAGCACAATGGAACGTTGAACATTCAGCAGGCTCAGGAGTGTCTTGCCCTTGTGCGCTGGGTTGATTTGCTCTGGCCAAACGGAGAGGTGGAGGATACGCAGTTCAGTGATGTATATGACCAGAAGGAGCTGAAACTCTATTTGAGAAATTGGAACAATTATGACCATACCTACGAGTTCTCACTTGAATAGGAATGGCCGGAAGATGTAATAAATCAACTATACTATGATAACAGAAGAGCAGGCTAAGAAAGATATAAAGGAACTACTGGAATTTATAGGTGAGGATCCGGAGAGAGTGGGACTGCAGGAGACTCCGGACAGGATGATAAGGATGTTCAGGGAGATTTTCCGGGGATATGACCCGTTCCAGAAACCGCACATCACTACCTTCCCCAATGGGCAGGATGGAATAGTGTATGACAATATGGTTGTTGACAACGGTACATTCTATTCACTGTGTGAGCACCACTGCAGGACATTCTTTGGAGAGTACTGGTTTGCATATCTCCCGAACCCCAAGGGAAGAATTCTTGGACTCTCCAAAATAGGTCGTGTCGTTGACTACTGTTCTGCAAGGCTGCAGGTGCAGGAGCGCCTGGTTCAGGATGTTGTTCAGATGCTTACGGAGGCTTTGGGTGACGAATATCCACCTTTTGGCATGGCCATGATGATGAAGGGGCGCCACATGTGCAAGGAGGGCAGAGGTCCTCGAAAAACTGGCATGATGACCTCCACCTATCTCACCGGTGCTTTCAGAAACAGTGCGGAGGTGCGTCAGGAGTTCCTTAGCTATATTGATGTAAAATAGTGCAATTAATTATATATCAATTAATAAAATAATAATGTTACAAATAATACCATTTTGTAACTAATATGTAATAATAGGCCTTGAATTGATAAAAATCCACTATATTTGCGGAATTAGTCAGAAATTTTAAAGTTAAACCAATATGATTTACACAGAACAGGT
>DCHN01000050.1:24027-24150 GCA_002315995.1 Bacteroidales bacterium UBA1751
CAGCACATGTGTGTTGTAAAGAAGGGCCCCAACCATGGTGCCGCTCCTATTCCGGAGGAGGGCAAATGGGTAAAGGCCGCACAGATTACAGACATTTCAGGTCTGACTCATGGTATTGGCTGG
>DCHN01000050.1:24170-25556 GCA_002315995.1 Bacteroidales bacterium UBA1751
CCTCAGCAGGGTTGCTGCAAGCTTACCCTCAATGTTAAGGATGGTATTATTCAGGAGGCTCTCGTTGAGGTTCTTGGTTGCTCAGGTATGACACACTCGGCAGCTATGGCTTCTGAGATTCTTCCAGGTAAGACTCTTCTTGAGGCTTTGAATACAGACCTCGTATGCGATGCAATTAACACTGCAATGCGCGAGCTCTTCAAACAGATTGTTTACGGACGCACACAGAGTGCATTCTCAGAGAACGGTCTTCCAATTGGAGCAGGTCTTGAGGATCTTGGAAAGGGACTCCGCAGCCAGGTAGGTACCCTCTACGGTACACTCGAGAAGGGACCTAGATATCTTGAAATGGCAGAGGGTTACATCAATAGGGTTGCCCTTGACAAGAACAGCGAAATTTGCGGTTACGAATTCATCAACCTCGGAAAGTTCATGGATGAGGTTAAGAAGGGAACCGATGCCAACGAGGCTCTCAAGAAGGTAACCGGTACATACGGCCGTTTCACCCAGGAGCAGGGCGCAGTTAAACATATTGATCCACGTAAAGAGTAGGAGGCACCGCTATGATTAGAGAAGTTAAGTTCGAGAGCCAGGAGCGCAGAATGGCTCAGATTCTCAAAGCTCTGAAGGAGAACGGAATCAGCTCAATTGAAGAGGCAAACAAGATTTGTGACTCTTATGGAATAGATCCTTACAAGACTTGTGAGGAGACTCAGCCTATATGCTTTGAGAATGCAAAATGGGCATACGTGGTTGGCGCTGCAATTGCACTCAAGAAGGGTTGCAAGAGCGCTGTTGATGCTGCAGAGGCAATAGGAATCGGACTACAGTCATTCTGTATTCCTGGTTCAGTTGCTGACGACAGAAAGGTTGGTCTTGGACATGGAAACCTTGCAGCACGTCTTCTCAAGGAGGAGACAAAGTGTTTCGCCTTCCTTGCAGGTCACGAATCATTCGCTGCTGCCGAGGGTGCAATAAAAATTGCTGCAAAGGCAGACAAGGTAAGAAAGGAGCCGCTCAGATGTATCCTTAACGGTCTTGGAAAGGATGCTGCTCAGATTATTTCAAGAATCAACGGCTTCACATATGTTCAGACACAGTTCGACTACTTCACAGGTGAGCTCAATGTTGTAAGGGAGATCGCTTACTCAGATGGTCCTAGGGCAAAGGTTAGATGCTATGGTGCTGATGATGTTCGCGAGGGCGTTGCAATTATGTGGAAAGAGGGCGTTGACGTATCTATCACAGGTAACTCAACCAACCCTACACGTTTCCAGCACCCTGTAGCAGGTACATACAAGAAGGAGAGAATCCTTGCAGGCAAGCCTTACTTCAGTGTTGCTTCAGGTGGTGGTACAGGCCGTACACTTCACCCAGACAACATGG
>DCHN01000050.1:25681-58333 GCA_002315995.1 Bacteroidales bacterium UBA1751
CACGTTGAGATGATGGGCTTCCTCGGAATAGGCAACAATCCAATGGTAGGCTGTACAGTAGCCGTTGCAGTTGACGTAGCAACCGCGCTCAGCAAATAACCTGCTATTCTTGGAAGTTACTCGGCTACCTGCCGATAGAAAATCTTAAAGGCTCCTCGATACCCTCGGGGAGCCTTTTTTGTGCCTCAAATTGGTGACTTTTTGGGATACTTGATCCTCTTAAGCTATTGGGCCTTCTGGCTCTCTTGGGCCATCTTTTTATACTTGTCTGAAAGATCCAGGGCCTCTTGATACTTTTCCAGCCAGTAATCCCTGTTCTTTTGAGCCTCCTGCGCCATTTCTTGAGACTGCTCTTTATCGCTTAAATTTGATTCAGCATGAGCTGATTCTCTTTGGAAGTAGGGCATAGGCTCGGAGGAGGACATATGCTTGCTTGGTGTTCCGTATACGGCAAGGAGCGGACGTTGCATTACCATATTATCACTCTGCTGTGCATTTGTCCTGTTTTGGATATATTTTTCATTATAAAAGTTTGCCCTGCTATGGCACTCCTTGGCATATTTGGCATACTCTTGCGAAAGTTGCAAGTAATATTCCGGAGTGGAGTCTGGAAGAACCATAACAGATGAAGGAAAGCACTTTTCTGCCGCATAGAGACGATATATGCATGTTGTATAGGTTGCATCAGGATTTATTCTCTTTTTCTGATAAGACGATAGTTTTGGGTGGATTTCGAAAGAATTTCCGTCAAAAGCAAACTTATAGTCCAGATCATACTCATTTTCCACGTACCGGTATTTTTTCTTGTTGTTGACTCCAATGAAGGTAACCCCTGAAATCTCTTTGTTGTTGAGACTGCATGTATGGAACAATCCGGAGGAGTCCTTGACAATGGCAACGATATCACCTGTAACCTCCCTCCTGTAATCGTCAATAGCACTCAATGATCCGAAAATAAATCCTTCTGATACATTGTAAATGCCTTCAAGAGGATCCAACTGCTTGATATTCTCCATAAAGTAGAGTTTGAAATCCTCCTCGGTAATGCAGGATTTCCATTGACCATATTCAAAGCTCCATGCGCAGGTATGTGCAAGGAGTGTGGCCATTAATGTTGTGAGAAGAAATTTTTTCATAATTATTGAGTACTATGTTCGGTTACATTTTATTAACTTATGCTCGGGCTCATATTGATGTGATGCATCTTCATGTGGATTCTACAAGTGAATCAGACCTTCAGGAAGATCTTCTGTTTGTAGAGGAAGAGGCAGATGAGCCAGGCAATAAGGAAGTACGATGCGTTTGATACTACCAAACCTACATCTTCCGGGCAGCGCTCTATGATTCCTTTGAAGAAGAAGTCACGGGCGTAACCTATTCCAACAATGCCAGGGATGAGGTATATTGCTATTGAGTTCATTCCAATGACACGGAACGGAAATATCCATTTGTTCCACCCCTTCACATCTATTATCCAGTAGAAGATGGCGAACATATATAGAGAGTATGAACCTGCAGCCAGAACAAATGTGCTTGACCAGAGTTTCTTGTTAACCGGTAACCAGTTCTGCCAAACCATGCAAATGACGAGCATTATGGTTGCCGCAATAAGCATATAAACGGTTTTTTTATTTCCGCTTGGCTCATCCCTTCTTACAAATTCACCGGTGAACATTCCAAGCATTGCTGTTACTATTGCGGGCAGCGTGCTCAAAAGTCCTTCGGGGTCAAAGTTCTTGCTGAGAAGATGGCCTGGGAAGAGTGTTCTGTCTATATATCCCACAAGGCATCCCTCTCTTGAAAGTGGGTCTGGATTGAGTGAGTCGGGGGCCGTGATTGTGCTCAGCCACCAATATCCCAGAAGTATTGCAACGGCAATTATTGCTCGTGTTCTTGATTTGAAGTTGATGAAGAGCAGGGCGGCGAACATCCAGGCGAGCCCAATTCTTCCAAGCACACTGAAAAGGCGTATGGTATCCCAATGGAGTCTGAACAGACCGCTGTATACAAGTCCAAGCAGAAATAGAATAACTCCACGGCTTATGATTTTTCTATAGATTCTTCCTCTTGAGGTCCCTTTTTCCAGCTGGTTGGCGTAAGAGAAAGGGAATGAGATTCCAGCAATGAAGAGAAAGAGCGGGAATATTGTGTCGTGGTGGCGGAATCCGTCCCAGCTGGCGTGCCTCATCTGTGTAACAAGCCAGAAATCAGCTCCGTCCGGAAAAAGATAGCATATTGCAATAATAAGGGATGCAATTCCTGTTATGAACATCATGTCAAATCCCCTCAAGGTGTCGAGTGAAGCAAGTCTTTTGTTTATTTCCATAGTATATGCCTCTTTGAAATAGGTACATGATATATTGTGATTCAAATATAACGAGTATTTTTGATATATTTGCTACCAAACAGTGAACAAATGGAATGAGTATGAAAAAAGCCGATTTTATTCTTATTGCGTGTATTGTTGTTGTGGCATGCATCTTCATTTTTGTGCCTGCCGCCGGGAGCTGCTTCAATTCAATGACCGCCTCCCATCCATTCATCATGAGCTTCATTAAGTTTGCAATTCTATCGACCTTGGGTGAGATGATAGGCCTGCGCATAAAGAAAGGGGTTTATAATGAGGCGGATTTCGGCATTCTCCCAAGGGCTGTTATATGGGGCGCGCTTGGAGTATTCATAAGCGGCGCATTCATTGTGTTCAAGGCGGGGACGGTAAGCCTTTATGGTGCATTCGGGGTAACTAAGGCCTCTGAATGGTTTGCTGCCGGTGCTCCGCTTACTTGGGGCAAGGTGCTGGTGGCGTTCAGTGTAAGTGTGCTGTGCAATACATTCTTTGCTCCTGTATTCATGACTTTTCACAAGATTTCAGATACTCATATCCGCGCTACAGGTGGTTCTCTGAGAGGATATTTCGGAACACCGATGCCCGTTGGAAAGATAATAGAGGGGCTTGACTGGCATACCCAGTGGAACTTCGTCTTCAAGAAGACCATTCCTCTCTTCTGGTATCCTATGCATACCATAACTTTCCTGCTTCCTGCCAATATACAGGTTCTGTTTGCCGCTTTCCTTGGTGTTGCACTGGGCGTAATTCTCGCGGTTGCGAACAATAGAAAATAGATCTACGAAATTTTAACATTATGAGAAAGTATATTTTCCCCTTGGCACTGACCGCATTTCTGGTCACTGCAGCCACGTTGCTCAAAGCTCAGGAGAGCAAGCCTGCACTTACACACGATGTTTATGACAAGTGGCAGAGTGTTGCCGAATTGAGTGCCCCGGGTGAGGGCTCCATTGTTTTTTATGTTGTAAAGCCTCAGGAGGGAGACCGCACACTCTTTATAAGCAATCCTTTCACGGGAGGAGAGTGGAGCATTGAGAGAGGATGCTATCAGCAGGTTGACAAAAGTTCAACAAAGGTGGTGGCGCAGGTTAAACCTCTCTTCCAGCAGACACGCCAGGCTAAAATAAAGAAGAAAAAAAGTGACCAGATGCCAACCGATACGCTGGTTGTTCTTGATTTGAAGAGCGGAGAGAGAAAAACATATCCAAACGTGAAGAGCTTCAAGACCCCTGCACGTTTGGATCAGTGGCTCGCCTTCACCACAAAGCCTGCAGTAAAATCTGATGCAAAGAAAACTTCGAAGGATTCAACTGTTGCAGGAATAAAGAGAGATTCATTGAAGAGTGAAACTAAGATTGGCAAACCGGCAAAAGCTGACGAGCCGGAGAAGGATAATCTCTATCTGCTCAATATAAATACCAACAGAATTGACACCATTGCTCATGTTGAGAAGTATGCATTTTCAAAGGATGGCAAGTGGCTTGCCTATACAAGAAAGTTCATTGCGGCGAAGAAGAAGCCTGCAGACAAAAAGAAGGGTGCAAAGGATTCCTTAGCGGCACCAAAGGCCGACACCTCTGCTACACCGTCCGGACTGTATCTTTATGACCTTGCAAAGAGCGTTGAGATAAAGGTTATTGAGGGAGGTAAGAAGAATAGTTTTGAATTGCCTAAGTTCTCTGCAAAGGGAAAGATTGCTTTTTATGGCTGCGACTCAACAGTTGTTTCAGTGTATGTATATGATATTGCCAAGGGCGCTGTTGCTTCAACTATCACCAGTGAAAATATTGCAAAAGATGTCAGATATTATGCTCCAATCGAGGGGGAGAAGAGCGTCGAGTATAAGGAGAAGGCCAATGCCATTGCTCGCGGTGAGGCTCAACAGAGCATAAGGTTCGATGCGCGAAGAGTAGTCATATCAAAGAATGCCTCCTTGATGTGGAACGCTGGAGGAGACAAACTCTTCTTTGGAGTTGCCCCTCAGCCGCGCGAGAAGGACACCACCATTGTTGACTTTGAAAGGGCAAGGCTTGACATTTGGGCCTGGGATGCTGAGTATATTCCTACAATTCAGCTCAACCGGAGCGATAGAATAGCAAAAACTACATTCTCATGCTATGCAGAACTTGATGCTGCCGGTGCAATGGAGCGTTTTGTGCAGTTGGGAGACGTTGAGGTGCCCAATGTCGTTCCAGGGGCCATGGGAGAGGCCAAGAAACTTCTCATAGGCAACGGCAAACCTTATGTAATTCAGTCACAGTGGGATTATGACAGAGCACAGGATTTCTACTATGTAGATGTTGAGAGCGGTGTGCGCACACTCTGCATGAGCAATGTGTTGCGCAGCGGTGTCACCTCTCCAGACGGTGAGTATGAACTTATCTATGATGATGCGTCCGGGAACTACAGCATGCTCAGACTCTCCGACGGGAAGATGTGGAACCTCACTGACCAGCTCCAGGCACTCTTCTATACAAAGGGGCACGACACACCTAATCTGCCTGGCCAGGTCGACAGGCCTGTATGGTTTGAGAATTCAAAGGCTGCTCTCATAGCTGACCAGAATGATGTATGGATGGTGTCTGTTGATCCTGCAGTGAAGCCGGTATGTATAACCTCGGGTTACGGCAAGGCAAACAATATGACATTCAGGGTAACCAATATGAGCAGTGACGAGCGCTATATGCTCAATGCAGACATTGTTCCTGTTGTTGGAAGGCTCACCGGCAAATCTCCATATCTTCAGAGCAACTCTCCTATATCTCTTGTATCATTCAACGAGGTTACAAAACAGAATGGCCTTTACAGTGTGGCGGTTCCTGATGCTTATTGGCAGAATGCTCTATCGGCCAAGGTTGGCAGAAAGGAGAGTGCTGCAGTTGCATTCAAGGCACCGGTCAAGATTGTAGATGCGCCAAAGTCATTCGGTGCAACATGTCTGGCAAGCGATGGGAAGAGAGGAAAGCTATTTTTTACAATGGGAGATTTCCAGCACCCAATGGATTTGTGGAGGGCAGATGCATCAGTATCTTCTCCTCGTTCATCCGGTGCAGCTCAAATTCTTGTTCCTTCATCTTTGAGTATTTGGCCTGCGGAGAACTGGAGGGTAATCACTTCATCTCCAAAGCAAATAGAGACTGCAAACCAGATTACAATTATAAACCATTGGCAGAGCGAATTCAACTGGGGGAGCGTAGAATTAATACACTGGACAACTCTTGATGGTATAAAGGCCGATGGCCTTCTTTATAAACCAGAGAATTTTGACCCTGCAAAGAAGTATCCTGTTATATTCTACTTCTACGAGAAGTACTCGGAGACTCTCTACAACTACAGGTCACCGGCTCCAAGCCGTTCAACTGTGAATGTTCCGTTCTTTGTAAGCAACGGATATATAGTATGTATTCCAGACATTTATTATAATGTGGGCACTCCTGGAAAGAGTTGCATGAGAACTCTTATGCCTTGCGTGGATATGCTGGAGCAGTATCCTTGGGTAGATTCTGCGAATATGGCAATTCAGGGTCAGAGCTGGGGCGGATACCAGGTGGCCTATATCATAACACAGACAGACCGCTTCAAGGCTGCAGGTGCAGGCGCCCCCGTTTCAAACATGACAAGCGCATACAGCGGAATCAGGTGGGGTAGTGGCGTTACACGCCAGGCTCAGTATGAAGATGGCCAAAGCCGTATTGGCTACAACCTATGGGATGGGTTGAATCTCTATATGGACAACTCGCCTCTCTTCGGACTCCCTAAGGTGAAGACTCCGGTTCTCATCATGCACAACGACAAGGATGGCGCAGTTCCTTGGTGGCAGGGCATTGAGATGTTCAATGGTCTGCGGCGTTTGGGCAAGCCGGCTTGGATGCTCCAGTACAACGACGAGGATCACAATCTTGTTGAGAGACGCAATGCCAAGGACCTTAGCATAAGGCTCGAGCAGTTCTTCAACCACTTCCTCAAGGGCGCACCTATGCCTTCGTGGATGAAATACGGCCGTCCTGTTGTGGATAAGGAGTATGATTTGGGCTATGAAATGGAATAAATAGAGCAAGTTGGCCGGACACGGGCCGCCCGTGTCCGGCCAATTCGTTGAATAATAAACAGTTATGAAATACAATTTTTTAGCAATGACATTGTTGGCAGCGGGATTGGCGCTCGCATCCTGCGCCGGTCAAAAAAATGGTGAGGTTGCAGGGAAACCTCATATTGAAATAGTTGACGGGCATTTCACCCCGGAAATAATGCACCAGATGGGCAAGATATCCGACATTCAGATATCGCCTGACGGACGGAAGATTCTCTACGGAGTTTCGTACACTTCAATTGAGGAGAACAAAGGAATCCGAAATCTCTTCGTAATGGATATTGACGGCAGCGGCAACCATCAGATTACTGTCTCGCCCAAATCAATTTCAAATGCCAGGTGGATTCGCGGAGGAAGCAATATCCTCTATTTGAAGGGTGGGAAATTATACATCATTGATGCTGAAGGTAATGGCGAAACGGAGATAGCAGTTGATACCAAGGCTGCCCGCGGTGACCAGGAGATGAGCTCTGCACCTGCAGTGGAGGCATTTGAAATCAATCCTGAAGGGAATGGCATTATGATGCAGGTGAGTGTGAAGTTCGGCAAGAGGCCATCTGACATCTACCCGGACCTTGGCAAGGCGCAGGCGCGTGTTGTGGATGATTTGATGTACCGCCACTGGGACCACTTTGTGGAGGAGATACCTCACACCCTCATAGCCTCCATTTCAGGCATTTCCACCGGCGATAGCGGAAAACCCGTTTCTGTGGAGAGTGTGAAGGATCTTTTGGAGGGGCAGGCGTATGAACTGCCTACGCTCCCTTTCGGTGGTCTTGAGCAGCTTGCGTGGAGCGGTGACAATGTTGCCTATTCCTGCCGAAAGGTTACAGGAAAGGAGTATGCTTTCTCAACCAATACGGATATCTATCTGTATAGTGTAGAGAAGGATACAACCATCAACATTATGGAGATGATAGGTGGCCAGTGGCCGGGATACGATACTGAGCCGTCGTTCTCGCCTGACGGAAAGTATCTTGCATGGGTGAGCATGGCACGTGGCGGATATGAGGCCGACAAGCGCAGGCTTATGCTTCTTGATATGTCAGAGATGTCATTCAGGGAGCTTACTGCGGATTTCAAGTATAATGTTGAGGAGTTTGTGTGGAGCGCCGATTCAAGGACAATATATTTTGCTTCATATATAAATGGCGTGAAGGCGCTTCTGGAGCTTGATGTTGAGAAGGATTGCTCAAAGGTTTATACTCCTGCGAATGATGAGAAGACCAGCGATGTGATTCTTGGCGAGGGTATAAGAAGAGTTACAGCCGAAAATTGCTGGTTCGACTTCTCTTCTCCTGCACTTTCATCTGCTCTGGGGGGCAAGCTTATAGCAACCAACGCTTCTATGATGCGTCCTGCAGAGATAGTGAGCGTGGATATTGCTGGCGGTAGCGTTAATCAACTTTCGCACGAGAACGATGAGATACTTGCCCAACTCAAGACCCCTTCAATGGAGGAGAAGTGGCTTAAGACGGTTGATGGAAAGGATATGCATTGCTGGGTTGTTTATCCTCCGGAGTTTGATTCAACAAAGGTATATCCTGCAATTGAGGTGTGCCTTGGAGGACCTCAGGGAACCTGCAGTCAGGGCTTCAGCACAAGATGGAACTACAGGCTCATGGCATCGCAGGGTTATGTTGTGATATTACCAAACAGGCGTGGAACCACTGCATTCGGTCAGGCGTGGTGCGAGCAGATTTCTGGAGACTACATTGGTCTTAACATGCAGGACTATATGACAGCCGGCAGGTACCTCAAGTCTCTTCCATACATAGGAAAGGTTGCCGCCGTGGGTGCAAGCTATGGCGGGTATTCAATATACAATCTGGCCGGTGTGCACGAGGGGCTCTATGATGCCTTCATTGCTCACGCCGGAATCTTCAACCAGGAGCAGATGTTCATGATGACAGAGGAGCTCTGGTTCCCTAACTTCGATAATGGTGGTGCACCGTGGGACGAGAATCCTGTTGCTGTAAGGCACTATACCAACTCGCCGCACAAGAGAATCAGGTGTTGGAAGACGCCTATTCTCATTACCCACGGGGAGATGGATTACCGTGTGCCTGTTGAGCAGGGTATGGCTGCATTCAATGCCGCCCAGATGATGGGGGTGCCTTCGAAGATGGTGCTTTTCCCTGGTGAGAACCATTGGATTCTCAAGCCTCAGAACTCTGTTCTTTGGAACAGGGAGTTCTTCGGCTGGCTAGATAAATGGTGTAAATAATTTGTAAATCAAATAATTAGTATTATCTTTGCAACCCCTGCAAAGTGTGTGGGGAGTTGTAACCAACAGATTCTCAGATATATGCTTGGTTTTTGGGAGTGCTGTGAAGCATGCTGAAAGCGAAGTTGAATATGGAATATGATTGGGAATTTGGTGGCAATGCAACTATGTTTAACTAAATAATTAATACCAATGCCTGGATTAATTGGAACAAAAATCGGAATGACATCCGTTTTCGGTGCTGATGGAAAGAATATACCTTGCACCGTTATTCAAGCTGGTCCTTGTGTAGTAACTCAGATTCGCACAGTTGAGAAAGATGGCTATTCAGCCATTCAGCTCGGCTATGACGAGAAGAAGGAGAAACACACCAGCGCCCCTCTTATGGGACATTTCAAAAAAGCCAACACCACTCCTAAGTGCAAGCTCGTTGAGTTTGCTGCTGATTTTGCAAAGGAGCTTGCTCTTGGTGACACCGTAACCGTAGCCGACGTATTCTCTGATGAGGAGATGTGGGTTGATGTAACCGGTATCTCTAAAGGTAAGGGATTTCAGGGTGTTGTAAAGCGTCACGGTTTCGGTGGCGTAGGTGGTCAGACACACGGTCAGGACGACCGTCTCAGAGCTCCCGGTTCAATGGGTGCATCTTCATGGCCATCAAGAGTATTCAAGGGAAAGAGATTGCCTGGCCACATGGGTGCTGAGAGGGTAAAAATTCTCAACCTCAAGGTAGTGAAGGTTATTCCTGAGCACAATCTCATTCTTGTTAAAGGTTCTATTCCTGGAGCCAAGGGTTCATACGTAATTGTGGAGGAATAATTGTTATGGAAGTAGCAGTATTGAAAATTGACGGTTCAGAGTCAGGAAAAGTTGTAACTCTCAACCCTGCTATCTTTGGCATAGAGCCAAATGATCACGCAATTTATCTTGATGTAAAGCAGTTCCTTGCAAACGGTCGCCAGGGTACTCACAAGACCAAGGACAGAAGCGAGGTTGCTTACAGTACAAAGAAGATTATCAGACAGAAGGGCGGCGGTGGCGCACGTCACGGTAGCATCAAGGCCAATACATACGTAGGTGGTGGTAGGGCTTTTGGTCCGGATCCAAGATACTACGGATTCAAACTTAACAAGAAGGTTAAGATGCTTGCTCGTCTTTCAGCTCTTTCATACAAGGCAACTGAGAATGCTATTGCATTGGTTGAGCCTTTCTCTATGGAGGCTCCAAAGACAAAGGAATTCATCGGTATTCTTAACAATATCAAGTCTAACGACAGAAAAGTTCTCTTTGTTCTTCCTCAGAACTCAAATAATATTTACTTATCCTCACGTAATCTTGAGAATGTCAAGGTCATCACAATTGATGAGCTCAACACCTACGATATCGTAAACGCTACCAAGCTTGTTATGGTTGACGGTGTACAGGACATGATCAAATGCTAAAGGATGCTAATGAAAAACTGGCAGACAATGGGAATATTGATCAAACCTATAGTAACTGAGAAGCTTACGATGCTTGGTGACAAGTTCAATCGTTACGGCTTCATAGTAGAGCGCAGCGCCAACAAGATTGAGATCAAAGCTGCGGTAGAGCAGATGTACAATGTTACAGTAAGCGATGTGAATACTGTAAACTATCATGGTAAGAAGAGACACCGCTATACAAAAGCGGGTATGATGTCCGGCAGAGACAACCACTTCAAGAAAGCGTTTGTAACCTTGGCCGGTGAAGATAAGATTGATTTCTACAGCAACATTTAAAGGCAATGGCATTACGTAAATTCAAACCGGTAACTCCCGGTCAAAGAAATAAGGCTATAAGCGCATTTGAGGAGATTACATGCTCTGTTCCTGAGAAGTCATTGTTGGCTCCACTTCCTTGCAGCGGTGGACGTAACAATCAGGGAAAGATGACAATGCGCTATATCGGTGGCGGTCACAAGAAAATGTATAGAATCATTGATTTCTTGAGAAACAAAGATAACTATACTGCTACCGTAAAGACAATTGAGTATGATCCTAACCGTAGTGCAAGAATTGCTCTTGTAGTTTACGCAGATGGAGAGAAACGCTATATTATTGCTCCTAACGGCATAAAGGTAGGACAGGTTATTGCTTCCGGCGCAGGAGTCGCTCCTGAGGTTGGAAATGCACTGCCACTTTCAGAGATTCCGCTCGGAACCAATGTTCACAACATTGAGCTCGTTCCTGGACAGGGTGCAGCAATGGCAAGAAGTGCAGGTTGCTATGCAACACTGGCAGCAAGAGAGGGAAACCACGCAATTCTGCGTCTTCCTTCAGGCGAGACCAGAATGGTGCTTACAGCTTGCAGGGCTACCGTTGGTGAGGTATCCAATCCAGATCACAACTTGGAGTCACATGGTAAGGCAGGCCGCAGACGTTGGTTAGGACGCAGACCTAGGAACAGAGGTGTTGTAATGAACCCTGTTGATCACCCTATGGGTGGTGGTGAAGGTCGTGCTTCCGGAGGACATCCACGTTCAAGGAAAGGCTTGATTGCTAAGGGTTACAAGACACGCAACCCTAAGAAGACTACTAAGAAGTTTATTATTGAAAGAAGAAGTAAATAACGGAATTAAACTGAAGAGTATATGAGTCGTTCATTGAAAAAAGGCCCTTATATTGAGGCAAGCCTGGAAAAGAAAGTTCTTGCTATGAATGAGTCTGGCAAGAAGGACGTAGTAAAGACCTGGTCAAGAGCCAGTATGATTTCTCCTGATTTCGTTGGTCATACTATAGCTGTTCATAACGGAAATAAGTTTATTCCTGTTTACGTTACTGAGAATATGGTAGGTCACAAACTCGGTGAGTTTGCACCAACAAGAACCTTCAAGGGTCACGCAGGTAATCGTTAATTAATCTTAAAAACAGATTACAAATGAGTGTTCGTAAACATAACATGGCCGAGAGGCTTAAAGAGATAAAGAAACAGACAGCTATAGCAAAGCTGAACAATGTTCCTACCTCGCCTAGAAAGATGCGCCTTGTAGCTGACATCATCAGAGGAGTTGAGGTTAACAAAGCATTGGATATTCTCAAATATTCAAAGAAAGAGGCTTCAGTTCGTATGGAGAAGGTTCTTCGCAGTGCAATTGCAAACTGGGAGGCAAAGAATCCAGAGGATAGAAAGGAGCTTGAGAACGGAAACGTTATTGTTTCAACTGTAATGGTTGACGGTGGCAGAATTCTTAAGAGAATCAGAACCGCTCCACAGGGTAGGGCTGCAAGAATTCGCAAACGTTCAAATCATATCACTATTATCGTAGGCAAGAAAGCCGTAAAGGAAGAGGAGGCTAAATAATGGGACAGAAAACTAATCCAATAAGCAACAGACTTGGTATCATCCGCGGCTGGGACTCTAACTGGTACGGTGATTATGCAAACGGCATCCTAGAGGACGACAAGATTCGCAAGTATCTTGACAACCGTCTTCCAAAGGCAAGCGTTTCAAAGATTGTAATTGAGAGAACTCTCAAACTCATTACTGTTACTATTCATACTGCAAAGCCAGGTGTTATCATTGGCAAGGGCGGCTCTGAGGTTGACAAACTCAAGGAGGAGCTCAAGAAGGTATGCGGTAAGGAGGCTCAAATCAACATCTTCGAGGTTAAGAGACCTGAGGTTGATGCAAACCTCATTGCAACCAACATTGCAAGACAGGTTGAAGGTCGTGTTTCATACCGCAGGGCTATTAAAATGGCAGTTGCAACAACAATGAGAATGGGTGCTGAGGGTATCAAGGTTCTTATCAGCGGACGTCTTGGCGGTGCTGAAATGGCCCGTTCAGAGATGTTCAAAGAGGGTAGGACACCACTTCATACTTTCCGTGCTGACATTGACTATGCTTTGGCAGAGGCTAACACCAAGGTTGGTGTTCTCGGTATCAAGGTATGGGTTTGCAACGGTGAGGTTTACGGCAAGAGAGACCTTACTCCTAATGCAGGTGTAAGTGCAAATGCTCAGGCTGCAAACAGCGCTCCAAGAGGTGACCGCAGAAATGACCGCAGGGGTGACCGTAGAGGTGATCGCCGTGGCAGAAACAACGGTCCAAGACGCAATAGAGAGCAGGAGTAATATCCGCTGATTAATATTAAAGAACTTCCTTTGCTTTGTGCAGAGGAAGTTTTTTTATACATAAAATAGGCTGACTTGAGAGAAAGCCAGCCTATAGAATATACTCTGTTTAAAATTGTTACAACACTGCGCCTGCAATTATATTGGCAACCTTTGCGCGTGTGCTTGACACCTCACCATCATCGTATGGATGAACTCTGTTGGAGAGCCATATTACAGCAACCTTGTTCTTGTGGTCATATACGAATGATGTGCCGGTATAACCTGTATGGCAAATTGTCTCGTCATTTGAGAAGATGTTGCCTTTGTTGTGTGCATAGCCTGAACGTACATCCCATCCAAGAGCGCGGCCAAGATGCTCATATCCTGCAGGAATGGCAATCATCTTTCTGTATGTAAGCTTGCCCAGAACACGGTATCCGTTAATCTCACCCTCATTCATGAAAGCCTTTGCAAGTGTACAGAGGTCCTCTGCACAGGAGAATACGCCGGCATTTCCTGAGTTGCCGTGATTCATTACACGTGCAAGCGGATCATGAACTTCTCCCATGAAACAACTTGAGCTGTCCTTTTTCTCTGTAGGTGCTATTAGGGCCATTACCTCCTCGTTGTTCTCTGATGCAGGATTGTAGCATGTGTGGTTCATTCCAAGAGGTTTGAAAATATTCTCTGTGGCATACTCGCACAACTTCTTTCCTGTGATGTTCTGAAGCACATTCTGAAGGGTTATGAAATTGAGGCAACTGTATGTATAATCCTGTTTTGGTTTGTAGAGTCTTGGCATGTGGCAGATGTATCTCATAAGAGAGTCAGGATCTGCTACGCCGCACTGGTCAATAACTACCTGTGGCGAAACATAAGATGGAAGGCCTGAAGCATGTGTGAGAAGGTCCTGTATTGTAATGGCTGTTTCGTCGCCTGTCTCAGGGTCTTTCCAGTTTTCAAATTCGGGAATATATTTGTTTACAGGGTCGGTAAGTCGGTATCCTCCTCTTTCAAGAAGATGCATCATAGACATAGTGGTTCCAACGCACTTGCTGCATGATGCAAGGTCAAAGACTGTTTCTGTGCTCATTGGAATGGTGTCAGGGAAGACACTCTTGTTTCCGTAGGCTTTCATATACGCTGTTTGTCCGTCAACTACAACGGCAAGTACAGCTCCCGGAATGTCATCCTTGGCAATGCTGGCATTTATAATGCTGTCGGCAATGGCCATCTTCTTCATGTCAAGAAGTTCTGTCTTCTTGCCACAATTGCAGCATGATGCTGCAGCGGCAGCAACCATAAAGAATAAAATAAATTTTTTCATATTGAAGTAGGTTTATTGGTTTTCTTAAACGGTAGACAAAATTACAAAAAATTAATTCAATCTTTTCGTTATGATTCAAGCTGTTGAGAAGAATATATTATATTTGTACGTTGCTTTAAGTTTGCAATCTTTATATATGAAAGAGGTTGAACACTATTCCAATCTATTTGAGGCTGAGCTCAACAGGGCTCTTCTTGAAGATAATGGTGTCATGGCGGCCGTGTTCAATAAAAACATCTCATATATAGCTGGATGTGCAAATAATGGGCTTCTTTCATACAATCTTATGGTGAATGATGAAGACTATTTGAAGGCAAAGGAGATTCTCTCGTCAAAAACTCCAATTGATGAAAGCACCCCTGTAAATGAATGAAATACTTAAATAATATATCTATGAAACAAAACAATTATTGCGGGCGTTACCACTCTCCGGCTATGGAGGTGCTTAATGTTAGCACAGATTCGATTATTGCGGAGAGTTTTGGTGAAAAGAGTGGCGAGTGGGCCTCTTCACCTGGTGGATCAGATTTTTTTCTTGATGAATAACATTGAAAAAAGCGAGTTATGAAAGAGATAAATAAAATTATGCTTCTGGCGGCTCTGGTATTTTTATCAGTAGCATGCAGCCGCAGTGAAATTGACAGCAATAGTGAGTTGAGTGAGGGGTTGGAGAGAGTTTGCCTCACTTTCAGCAAATCAGACTTCGTTAATGCCGATGGTACAAAAACGGCAATGACAGGAAACAGCATGGTGTGGGAGAGCGGCGACAAAATAGCCGTATACATTACTGGCGGCTTCTATACAAGCAGATATGACCTCACACTCGTTGAGGAGGACGCCGGCAAGAGTTCCGGCAGATTTGAGGGTGATGTTGCAACAGACATAGTAAAGTATGACTATTGTGCCGTTTACCCTGCCGAAGCAGCACAGGCAAGGGCATCAGCGACACTTTTCTTAATGGCGCTTCCTACAGTTCAGGAGTACAAGGAGAACGGAATAGCATCCGGTGCAAATATCTCCACTCTGCTTCTTCCAAAGACAAGCTTCGATACCAGATACAAGTCAAAGGCATTGAACTTCAGCAACTCAATGGGAATCCTGAATTTGAACATATCCGGAACTGCAAAAGTCAGCAGAATAGTATTGGTTGCAAATGGAAGCACATCTTCTCTATCGGGTATTGTAGGCCTTACCGTTTCTAAATTCAACAATGGCGGAAATTTGACAGTAATGGTTGCACCTGGCAATAAAATAACACTTGATTGCAGCAAGAATGGCGGAGTACAGCTCACTCCGGAAGGTGTCGATTTCAATATTCTTCTTCCTCCTGGCACTCTGACTAAAGGATTCAGTGTAACTGTCTTTGATGTGGAGGGCCTGGCATATGTCAAGAAGTCCGGCAAGAGCTCAAATAATGCAATAGAGAGGAGTGTCATTACCAAGATGCCTCAATTTACATACGAGGGTGCCTTTTCAAGAGTATTCATTGAGACCACCTATCCATGTATGGTGTCAAACTGCACCTCAAAGAGTGCATCCATTTCCAAGAGTTTTGTCTCTGACGGCAACCAGACATCATTCGACGGCAGCGATTTCTTCATTCATAATATGGCAAAGAACTTTGTTGTGAAGTTTGCTTTGCCTTCTTCACTGACAATAGGCACCAGCTATGATGTCGTTGTTTCCCATGTGATTGGTTCTTCTTCAGATTCCGGTATCTCAAATGGAACCCTCCATTTGAAATATGTAGGGTCTGATGATGTTTATGCACGTTTTGTTGATGAGGCTTTAAATGTAGGCTATACATTCAACTGCCAGTTATAATAATGCCGGTGTAAAACAATAACAATTAGGATTATGAAAAAACTGTTACTTATAATATCATTCATCTCCATTGCCTTTGCGGCCTCATCTTACAGTATATCTGAAGAGATGGCAACTCAAATGGCATCGCGTTTCTTCGGTGGTTATTATGTAAGCAACTCATCTTCTGTAACTCTTGTGAGCAAAGGAGTGGACCAGACCACCAAGGCATCAGCAACAGTAGCCCCATATTATATTTTCAACCACGTTGGCGGAGGATATGTAATTATTGCCGGTGAGGATACAATGAAGCCTGTAATCGGCTATTCATACACTGGAAGCATTGATGTGAACAATATGCCCGAGACCCTCAAGTGGTGGCTTAACAATGTCTCTGAGTCGGTTGATTATATTCGCGCAAAGGGAATCATGCCAACTAGGGAAAGACTTGCTGAGTGGACCCGCGTTGGACTTTCAACCAAGGCTGGTGCAACTGAGGTGGTGAATCTCAATACCGTATGCTGGAGTCAGGGAGCCCCTTTTTACTACTACTGCCCACCAAATGAGGGCAATCTTACTACTGAGACTCATTCCGTTGCAGGATGTGTGCCTATTGCTATATGTGAAGTGATGATATACTATGGCTGGCCGAGCAAAGGCGAAGGAACAACTCCGGCATATACATCAGGCAAGTACAGCATTGCTGCCAATACTCTTGGTACTGAGTATGACTGGGCAATGCTGAAGAAATTTGTAGATAAAGACAGCAATCCTGGTTCGAATACTGCTGAGAGAAGGACCAATTCGACTAATGCCTCCAAACTTGTAGGAGATGTTGGAAAATCGGTAAAGGCAGTTTACACCCTTTCGTCTACATCAGCTTCCAGTGAGAATATTGTAAGATTATTCACTCAGTACTTCAAATACAATAAGGCTGCAAGGTTCACTGAGAGGGGAAGCTATGGAGATGCAGAGTGGGAAGAGATGCTGAAGGCTGAACTTGACAAGGGCAGGCCTATACTCTACAGCGGGCAGAGCAGTGATGGTGGCCATCAGTTCGTTTTGGATGGATATGATACCGATGACTATTTCCATATCAACTGGGGATGGGGCCCAAGTTCAAACGGCTTCTTCTGGATTAATTATGACTTCAGGTCAAATCAGGCTGCAATATTTGATTTTGTTCCTGATAAGGATGGTACATCTGTTCTTGCACCTGGAGATATTAGATTAATCAAGACGGCAAATCACAATGGATATGAACTTACAACAGCTGATTATATTGAACCTAATGTCGCGTTCAGCATGACTGTTTGCGGAATTGCAAATTTCTCAAGCAATACTTATTCAGGCTCAAGACCAATAAGACTTGCAAGAGTGGGGAAGGACGGCAAAATTAAAGAGTTCTGCTCTTCAGACACAAAGACTTTCAGTACTCTTAATCCAGGAGAATACTTCACAAGCTCTTTCTCATTCACAAACCAAAAGGTTACGGCCTGTGAAATGGGAGACCAGATTATGCTATGCAGGCAGGATTTTACTGGAGGAAACTACAGTGTAGCCGAGGTTGATATTGATGGAACAGTGCTTACTGGATATGCTCTGGTTAGAAACGAGTTCATTGATATGAAAGAGTCTTACAAAGTTGGAGACAAGTTCGAAACCAGACTTAGAACAATGCTTACTCCATATAACGATTGTGCCAAAGACGATGCTTTCACTTCACGATGGAGGTTCTATAAAGATGGTGAGCTTGTTGCAGACTTCGTGAAGGGAAGTGAGGGTAATTACTACACCATTGAGGAGACTGGCAACTATACAGTTGTTGCAATAGTAAGTATCTATGGTGTTCCTGACCGATCAATAACTGCATCATTTGTTGTGAAGTAGTTTATGGGTATCTGTAGAAGATTTTCAACCTCACACGGCTGGCTTGATGTGGAGCACATCGGGCACGCCTGTGTGAGGTTCTCGTTTGAGAGCGGGTATACGGTCTATACAGACCCATACTCGGAGGCGGCGGATTTTCAAGGTGCTCCAAAGGCAGACTTGATTTTCATCTCGCACGACCATTACGACCACTATGATCCCTCCGCACTGCGGGAGATAGTTGATGACAATACTATTTTCATAACTGCTAAGGGAATAGGGAATCTTATGAGTTGCGATTGTTTCAGCAATCAGGTAACGGAGCTTGCAAACGGTGAAAACTGTTTTGTTAAGTGCATATCGGGAATAATAGGGGTGAAGGCTGTTGCGGCATACAACATCAACCAGTTGAATGAGAATGGAAAACCTTTCCATCCAAAAGGTTATGGTAACGGCTATGTTATAACTCTCCTATCTCCGCCGGAAATGGAGGATGAAAATGACTTCGTTATCTATTTTGCCGGTGATACTGAGTTTATACCTGAAATGGGGGAACCGGAGAGTGAATTTGCAGTGGCAAACCTTGCTCTTCTGCCAAAGAATCTTCCATATACCATGAGCGATGAGGCATGCGTACAGGCAGCCAATGCAATAATGCCTGAATACTTGATGCCAATACACTATTTTGAGCTGGACAGCGATTATCTTCGCCGCGGCCTCAACCCATCAATAAATCTATTAGTGTAGGCCGGGAGCGGGAATTAAAAAAGAGATGTCTACGACATCTCTTTTTTAATAGGAAGGGTGGAAGGAGGGACTCGAACCCTTGACCCCTGGTGCCACAAACCAGTGCTCTAACCAACTGAGCTACATCCACCATTTGGGACTGCAAAGGTATAATATTTTTTCTAATCTCCAACTATTTTTCCTTTAATAGGCAGATAAAAAAATAGTTGGCTAAAAAGGTGGGAATGAGAAAATTCTTTCTTAATTTTGTAGGATACAATGGATAACAAATCAAACAATTATAAAACTTATTAGACATAGACATGGCTCGTGAGATTAAATTTTCTCTGGTATACAGAGATATGTGGCAGTCTTCGGGAAAATATACCCCAAGAGTTGACCAGCTTACAGAAATAGCACCTGTTATCATTGATATGGGATGCTTTGACCGAGTTGAGACAAACGGTGGAGCATTTGAGCAGGTAAATCTTCTTTATGGTGAGAACCCTAACAAGGCAGTAAGGGCTTGGACCGCTCCTTTCAATAAGGTGGGTATCCAGACACACATGCTTGAGAGAGGTTTGAATGCATTACGCATGAATCCTGTTCCAGAGGATGTTCGTTACCTTATGTACAAGGTAAAGAAGGCTCAGGGAACAGATATTGCACGTTCATTCTGCGGTTTGAACGACCATAGAAACCTCAAGGGTTCAGTTCTTGGTGCAAAAGCCGGTGGAATGATTTCACAGGTTGCTCTCTCAATGACATACTCTCCTGTTCATACCGTTGAGTACTATATGGGTATTGTTGACCACGTAGTGGAGTATGGTTGCGATGAGATCTGTCTCAAGGATATGGCCGGTATCGGACGTCCTGCAATGCTCGGAAAACTTGTAAAGAACATCAAGACAAAATATCCTCATATCAAGGTTCAGTACCATGGACATACAGGCCCTGGCTTCTCAGTAGCATCAATGCTTGAGGTTGCCCGCGCTGGTGCAGATTATCTTGATGTTGCAATTGAGCCGCTTTCATGGGGTAAGATACATCCTGATGTAATTACAATTCAGGCTATGCTCAAGGATGCAGGCTTCCTTGTAAAGGATATCAACATGAACGCATATATGGAGGCAAGACAGCTTACACAGAAGTTCATAGATGACTTCCTTGGTTACTTTATTGAGCCAACCAACCACTTCTGCTCTTCACTCCTTGTAGGCTGCGGCCTTCCAGGCGGAATGATGGGCTCTATGATGGCTGACCTCAAGGGATTCCACAATGCAATTAATATGGGCCTCAAGAACCAGGGCAAGAAGGAGCTCTCACTTGATGAGCTTGTTGTAATGCTCTTCAAGGAGGTTGAGTATGTATGGCCAAGACTTGGTTATCCACCATTGGTAACTCCTTTCAGCCAGTACACAAAGAACACTGCCCTCATGAACCTTATGCATACTCTTAAGGGCGAGCCAAGATGGAAGACCATTGACCCTGACACAATGAATATGATCATTGGCAAGGCTGGTAAGCTTCCAGGTGAACTTGCTCCTGAAATCAAGGAGATTGTTAAGGAGAAGGGTCTTGAATTCTACACCGGTAACCCACAGGATGCATTCCCTAACGAACTTCCTAAGTTCGAGAAGATGATGGCCGATGAGGGTTGGGACAGAGGTCAGGATGACGAGGAGCTCTTTGAGTTTGCAATGCACGAGCGTCAGTACCGTGACTATAAGAGCGGTGCGGCAAAGGCACGTTTCGAGAAGGATCTTGAGGCTGCAAAGGAGAAGGCAAAGGCTCCTATTATTGTTACCCGTCCTGTAGTTGAGGTTCCAAGATTCGACGTTGAGAAGGTTGTTTCAGCTCATCCTAATGCTACACAGATTCAGGCTCCTGTAAAGGGCCAGGTTGTATGGCAGTATGATGTTGATGATGAGGGCCAGGCTCCTGTAATCGGTACTCAGTACAAGGCAGGCGACACATTCTGCTATGTTCAGGCATACTACGGAATGGAGGAGGTTAAATGTCCTGTTGACGGCAAACTTGTTGCTGTAACTGCAAAACAGGGAGAGAAGATCAACAAGGGCGAGATTGTAGGTTTTGTTGAATAATCTCCCACACATAATCAAATAAAAGAGTTCGGAAATTTCCGAACTCTTTTTTTACATACTGACATCCTGTACACCCGAGGGGATTCGAACCCCGACCTTCAGAACCGGAATCTGAAATTCTATCCATTAAACTACGGGTGCAAATGCGGGTGCAAAGATAGCCACCGGCGCCATTATTCGCAAATTCCTAATGGTGTTATGGTGATGCTCTTTGGCTGAAGGTCACCTCTTCTTATGTCACGGGCATCATAGCGCCTTAGTTCCAAGGCTATTACGGCCCTGGCAGAGAATAGGGCAGCTTCATTTCCTCTCAGGACATACATATTCTGAACATCCCTTACTTTGAGATGGGTGGCTTCTGTCCAGTCGGTCTGGAATCCGTCTATATATAGTGCTACCGTCTCATTTGCAGCGGAATATATTGGGTCGGAACCGTTTCCAGAACTTAGTACTCTTATTGAACCTCCACGTGTTGTAACCAAAGCATATCCAATGCCTGTGGGTGAATTCACCATCATAAATCCAGGATATTGCCCTATGATATAGTGCAAAAGGTCCATGTCATCATGCTTTCGCATATCGGATCGGAGCCTTACCTGATGCCGATCAAAGGCGGTAGTATAGGGCCCTATCGGCCGGGTGGGCACAAATAGGTGGGACTGGTCATCTCCAGATACGATAATTGTTTCGAGTGTATCCGTTTCGTCTCCAACAAGTACCAAATCGTATCCGCCCTTCTTCTTCTTTGCCATGGCTGTTGCAGAGTTGCCGGATTCTCCGTTGGATGTGGGAACGTTGGTGCTTTGTTCTGTGGAGGCATGGCTGCCTCTGGATTCAGGTGACCTCTTTATTTCTTCAGGCCAGATTAGCTTGTGTCCTGAGACATTTATTGTGAATTCCTCTCCTGGAGTTGGCTCATAGCCATTCAGAGTGAAGATTTTTCCTGACCATTGCAGTGAAATGCCGGAGATTGAGTCGCAAATGGCATCGTTTAAGGCTGCATCGTAGGATGATATGTGAAACTGGGCATATAGCCCATTGGTAGATAATATGTTTACAGAGAATTCTTTTGGTAATTTTCTGCGAGTTGATTCTATTGCAAAGGAAATTTTGCCTGAATTATATTCCGGTACCTGGCCGAATGAGGGGTAGTGAAGAATCAGTATTGCGAGGAGAAAAAATATAGGTTTCATTATAAATCTTATGTTTCCCTGAGCTGTAAATATAAAAATTATAACGTTTTGTGAATATATGTGGAAAATAATTATTAAAGAGGGGCTTTTATCTATATGGAATAGGATTATTATTTAGAAATTCGAGAAACGTTTTTGTGACTTTTTTGGGAATATGCATTTCTTGAATTACATTTGCAGATTATTCTGCGGTAGAAGGGCAGTATTATAAATTTTAAATCTATTACAATTTGAAAGCGTACGTTTTTCCTGGTCAGGGTGCACAGTTCTCCGGTATGGGAGAACTCCTCTATTCCACTTGTGGAGGAGCAAAAGAACTCTTTGAAAAGGCGAATGAGATTTTGGGATACCGTATCTCAGATATAATGTTCAAGGGAGATGCTGATCAGCTCAAACAGACAAAGGTTACGCAACCTGCCATTTTTCTCCATTCTGTTATTCTTGCAATGTGTCTTAAGGAGTACACTTCAAATGCCGTTAAGCTGCAGAGTGATTCCGAATATGAAAGGCTTCCGGAGGAGGTGCTTGATTTTGAGCCCGATATGGTTGCGGGTCACTCTCTTGGAGAGTTCAGTGCACTTGTGGCTGCGGGGGCAATTTCATTTGAAGATGGCCTGAAACTTGTTTATGCAAGAGCAATGGCTATGCAGAAGGCTTGCGAGGCAACTCCTTCCACTATGGCTGCCGTATTGGGACTTGATGATGAGAAGGTTGAGGAGGTTTGTGCTGCTGTAAGTGAAAGGGTGAAAGGATGTGCAGGGAGAGTGGTTGTTCCGGCAAATTATAACTCGCCGGGCCAGCTTGTAATTTCAGGCGATGTGGAGAGCATCAATGAGGCTTGTGATGCAATGAAGGAGGCTGGTGCAAAGAGGGCTCTGCCTCTTACAGTTGGTGGTGCCTTCCATTCACCACTAATGGAGAGCGCAAGGGTAGAACTTGCCAAGGCAATTGCCGCAACTGAGTTCAAGCAGCCTTCATGTCCGGTATATCAGAATGTTGATGGCAAACCGCATACCAATCCCGATGAAATAAAGGAGAATCTTCTCAAGCAGCTTACATCACCTGTGAGATGGACTCAGGATGTTCAGAGTATGATTGCAGATGGAGCCGACACATTTATTGAGCTTGGCCCGGGTGAGGTGCTTCAGGGTCTTGTGAGGAGAATAAACAAGGGCAGTGGTAAAGATCTCCAGGTTAAGGGTGTACAGTAGAGAGAAAACAACTATCGCATTGGATAGAAAAATATAAACAATAATATAATTCAAACATTTTAACTGATATGGCAAAAGAGAAACAATTTATTACCTGTGATGGTAATTTTGCCGCTGCGCATGTTGCATACATGTTCAGTGAGGTTGCCGCTATCTATCCTATTACTCCGTCATCTACAATGGCAGAGTTGGTTGATGAGTGGTCAGCTTTTGGCAAGAAGAACATTTTTGGCGAGACTGTAAAGGTTGCCGAGATGCAGAGTGAGGCTGGTGCTTCAGGTGCAGTTCACGGTTCACTTCAGGCTGGCGCCCTTACAACAACATTTACCGCTTCACAGGGATTGTTGCTTATGATTCCTAACATGTATAAGATTGCAGGTGAACTTCTTCCAGGCGTGTTCCACGTTTCTGCACGTGCACTTGCATCTCATGCACTCTCTATTTTCGGTGACCATCAGGACGTTATGGCAGTTCGCCAGACTGGATTTGCAATGTTGGCATCAGCTTCTGTTCAGGAGGCTATGGACCTTGCAGCCGTTGCTCACCTTTCAGCTATTAAGGCTTCCGTTCCTTTCGTTCACTTCTTCGATGGTTTCAGAACATCACACGAGATTCAGAAGATTGAGGCTCTTGATGCTGAGGATCTCAAGAAGATGGTAAGCACAAAATCGCTTGCAGCTTTCCGTAAGAGAGCAATGAATCCTAATGCTCCTGTAACCAAGGGTACAGCACAGAACCCTGACGTTTACTTCCAGGTAAGAGAGGCTTGCAACAAGTACTATGATGCAGTTCCAGATATCGTAGCAAGATATATGGGCGAGATCAGCGAACTTACCGGCCGCCATTACCTCCCATTCGATTACTATGGAGCACCGGATGCTGAGAATATCATCATTGCAATGGGCTCAGTTACTGAGACTGCAAAAGAGTGCATCGACTACCTTGCAAAGAAGGGCCAGAAGGTTGGTGTTCTCATTGTAAGACTCTACAGACCTTTCTCTGCAAAATACTTCCTCAGAGCTCTTCCTAAGTCAGTGAAGAGAATTGCTGTTCTTGACAGGACAAAAGAGCCGGGTGCAGTTGGAGAGCCTTTGTACATTGATATCAAGGCTGCAATTGCCGAGGCTGGCCTCAACATCAAGATTGTAGGTGGTAGATATGGTCTCTCATCAAAGGATACAACTCCTGCACAGATTCTTGCAGTTTATGAGAACCTCAAGGCAAAGGAGCCTAAGACAGACTTTACAATTGGCATCGTTGATGACCTTACATTCAAGTCACTTCCACAGGGCGAGGAGCTTTCACTTGCAAAGGCAGGTACTTACGAGTGTAAATTCTTCGGTTTGGGTTCAGACGGTACAGTAGGTGCAAACAAAAATACAATCAAGATTATTGGTGGTGCTACAAAGAAGTATTGCCAGGCATACTTTGACTACGATTCAAAGAAGTCAGGCGGATACACCTGTTCACACCTTCGTTTCGGTGATGAGCCTATCTCTTCTCCATACCTTGTAACAAATGCAGATTTCGTTGCATGCCACGTTGCAGCATATCTTACAAAATATGACATTCTCCGCGGTATCAAGAAGAATGGTACATTCCTTCTCAACAGCCTTTGGGACACAGAGGAGACACTCAAGAGACTTCCTGATTTCATCAAATACGAAATTGCAAGCAAGAACCTCAAACTCTACATCATTAACGCTACAAAGATTGCTGAAGAGATTGGTCTTGGCAACAGAACAAATACAATTCTCCAGTCTGCATTCTTCAAGATTACAGGTATTATTCCTTACGAGACTGCAGTTGCTGAGATGAAGCATGCAATTGACAAGAGCTACGGCAAGAAGGGTGAGAACATTGTTAATATGAACTACGCTGCTGTTGACCGTGGTGCTGAGTATGTTGAGGTTGAGATTCCATACGAGTGGAAGAATATCTCTCCTTGCAAGTTCCAGCCTGATTCATACGCCAGAATGGCTCCTGATTGGGTTAGAAATATAGCATATCAGGTAAATGCACAGTGTGGTAATGACCTTCCTGTAAGTGCATTTGCAGATATGGCAGACGGCGTTATTCCTGCCGGTACTGCAGCATACGAGAAACGTGGTGTTTCTTCACACGTTCCTGAGTGGAATCCTGAGAACTGTATCCAGTGCAACCAGTGTGCTGTAGCATGTCCTCACGCTTGTATCCGTCCATTCATTCTTACAGAGGAGGAGAAGGCAAAAGTTCCTGCAAATACCAAGATGGCTAAGGGCAAGGGTCCTCTCGCAGCATACTACTTCACAATGGCAATTGATCCGCTCGATTGTACAGGTTGCGGTTCATGCTCACAGGTTTGCCCTGCAAAGGAGAAGGCTTTGGTTATGCAGCCAGCCGAGACACAGGCAGATCAGCAGCAGGTATTCGATTACCTCCACTCTATGGTTGGTTACAAGGAGAATATCCTTCCTAAGGCTCAGAACCCTAAGAACTCACAGTTCGCTCAGCCACTCTTCGAGTTCTCAGGAGCTTGTGCAGGTTGCGGTGAGACTCCATACATCAAGGCTATTACACAGCTCTTCGGTGACAGAATGATGGTTGCAAATGCAACAGGATGTTCATCTATCTACAGTGGTTCATTCCCATCATCTCCATATTGCAAGGATAAGAATGGCCGCGGTCCAGCATGGTCAAACTCATTGTTCGAGGATAATGCAGAGTACGGTTTCGGTCTCAAGATAGGTGCCGACAGACTTCGCAGTACAGTTGCCCGTCTTATGGCCGATGGCGTTTCATGCGAGAGCTGCTCTGCAGAGATGAAGGCTCTCTTCGCTCAGTGGCTTGAGAACAAGGACAACGCTGAGGTTACAAGAGAGATTGCAGACAAGCTTGAGCCAATGCTCAAGGATTGCAAGAGCGATCTTTGCGCTGAACTCTACCAGATGAAGGATTACATTGCTGCACGCAGTCAGTGGATCATTGGTGGTGACGGTTGGGCATACGATATTGGATACGGTGGACTTGATCACGTACTTGCCCAGGGTCAGAATGTAAACGTTCTTGTACTTGATACAGAGGTTTACTCAAATACTGGCGGACAGTCATCTAAGTCTACTCCTGCAGGTGCAGTTGCAAAATTCGCTACCAGCGGTAAGAAGATCCGTAAGAAAGACCTTGGTATGATGGCTATGAGCTATGGTTATGTATATGTAGCACAGGTTGCTCTTGGTGCAAGCCAGGCACAGTTCATCAACGCAATACGCGAGGCTGAGGCTTACGACGGTCCATCACTCATCATTGCTTACGCTCCATGTATCAACCATGGTTTGAAGGTTGGTATGGGCAAGAGCCAGTTTGAGGAGAAGGCTGCTGTAGAGTGTGGTTACTGGCATCTCTACCGCTTCAACCCAGCTCTCGAGGCTGAGGGAAAGAACCCATTCACTCTCGATAGCAAGGAGCCTGACTGGACCAAGTTCCAGGCATTCCTCCAGGGTGAGGTAAGATATGCTTCACTCAGCAAGACATTCCCTGCACAGGCAGGTGAGCTCTTCGGTCTTACAGAGGAGTTTGCTAAGGTAAGATACAACTCTTACAAGCGCCTTGCAGCTGATGCAAAATAAAGAAATCACTTACAGATTTTAATAATATTGTCCATCCCCGCTTCCAATTCAGAAGCGGGGATGCTCTTTTTTTAATAATGCTTTTGAAGTGTAATTTAAGTGAAAAACACTTTGTAAATTTGCGATTTTATAGAATGTTGGAAAGGCAGATAATATGGTTTCTTTGGACTATTTGAAGAGGCTCTTTGGAGAGAAAATTCTGGTGCTCGATGGCGCTTTGGGTACGTTATTGAGGGAGAGGGCAGGCAGGAACGGCATCCTGGAAAGGGTTGGCGGGAATCTTGATATGCTCAATATCCTTGCTCCTGAAATAGTGGAGTCAGCTCATGCGGAGTATATTGAAGCAGGAACTGACATTATTGAAACCAACACCTTCAATTCCAACTCCATTTCTCAGCAGAGATATCAGTGGAGTGAAAGATATTCATCAATTGAAGAGTATGTCCGCGAGTTGAATATAGCGGGGGCAAAGTGCGCAAGGCGGGCAGTTGACTCTTCATCTGAGAAAAGCGGGCGGAAAGTTCTTGTGGCAGGTTCCGTGGGACCCACCGGGAAGATGCTCTCTCTGGGCCTGGATGCATCAAAACCATATTTGAGAGATATCTCCTTTGATGAACTTTCAGATGCGTACAGATGCCAGATAGATGCCCTTGTGGAGGGCAGTGTTGATATCATTCTTATTGAAACCATTTTTGACCCAATAAATGCCAAGTGCGCCCTGTATGCCGTAAAGCAGGTTGAAGCATCAAGGAACATAACCATTCCGGTAATGGTATCAGCCACGGTGAACGACAAGGCTGGAAGACTTCTTGCCGGTCAGAGTCTTGAGGCCCTTTTTGTGGCCATATTGAACCACAGGAATGTTGTCTCGTTTGGAATAAACTGCTCATTCGGTATAGAAGCAATGGAGGGAGTGGTCAGAAAGATGGTTTCCGGTGGACTCAACGGCAGTGGAATACCTATGGCAGTGAGCATATATCCGAATGCCGGTATTCCTGACCAGATGGGAATATACAACGAAACACCGGAACACATGGCAGCCCGAATGGAGGCAATGGCAAGCGACGGTGTGGTGAACATAATTGGTGGGTGCTGCGGAACCACTCCTGCACACATAAAGGAGATGTCAAGTCGTGTCTCCCGCCTCCAACCTAGGGCCATAGATTGGAACACGGCATCTGATGATATGTGGCTCAGCGGCCTTGAACCGCTTCTTGTAAACCGGAACAGGAACAACTTCATAAACGTTGGTGAGAGAACCAACGTGTCTGGGTCATCAAAATTTGCAGGGCTCATAAAGGAGCGCAACTTTGAGGCGGCAGCTGCAATTGCCCGCAAGCAGATAGAGGATGGTGCCACCATAATAGACATAAACGTTGATGATCCAATGTCTGACACTGTTCAGACAATGGGGGATTTCGTAAGGTATATGACCTGCGATCCTGAAATTGCCAGAGTGCCGTTCATGTTTGATTCCAGCCATTGGGAGGTGCTTGTTGAGGGGTTGAAGAATTGTGTTGGAAGGTGTGTCGTAAACTCCATTAGCCTTAAGGAGGGGGAGAGGGTATTCATTGAGAAGGCACGTGAAGTTTTCAATCTGGGTGCGGCGGTCATAGTCATGGCCTTTGATGAGCAGGGGCAGGCGGTAACATTCCAGAGAAAGATTGACATTTGCCGCAGAGCTTATGATATCCTTACCAAAGTTGTTGGATTCAAGCCTTGTGACATAATATTCGATGTGAATATCCTCACTATTGGAACTGGAATGGAGGAGCACGCCAACTATGCGGTTGATTTCATAAAGGCCGTGGAGTGGATTAAAAAGAATCTCCCTGGTTGCAAGACATCAGGCGGGGTGTCAAACCTCTCTTTCGCATTCAGGGGTAACAATACCATACGTGGAGCAATGCATTGCGCATTCCTGTATCACGCCATTGAGGCCGGTCTTGATATGGCCATTGTAAATCCTTCAATGCTCCAGATTTACGATAATATTGAGCCTAAACTGTTGAAACTTATAGAGGATCTGATTTTCAACAGAACGCCGGAGGCAACCAATGCCCTTATTGAGCATGCTCAGAAGGTGAAGGCTGCTGAGATTGCCGCAAAGGGGGGAGGCGCTCCTTTGGCAGGAAGCAGTGCCGGAAATGAGGCTGCGGTTCCTGCAGGAGTTGGAGAAGCAAACCTTTCATTGGAGGAGCGTATTGCTGTGGCCCTGGTTGCAGGTAAAGCTGATGCAATGCCGTCTCTTGTGCAGGAGGCGTTGAAATCATATCCTTCTGCAATAGAGATTATTCAGGGACCTTTGATGAGTGGAATGGAACGTGTGGGCGATTTGTTCAACAAGGGAAGAATGTTCCTTCCTCAGGTTGTGAAGAGCGCCAAGGTTATGCGTGATGCCGTTTCGCTTCTTGAACCATATATGTCGTCAGAAAAAGAGTCCAATAGCGGTCGTGGCAAGGTGCTTCTTGCTACGGTGAAGGGCGATGTCCACGATATAGGAAAGAACATTGTTGCTATTGTAATGGCATGCAATGCTCTTGATGTAACAGACCTTGGAGTTATGGTAGAACCGGAGACCATACTCGAGAGGGCAATTGAAAAGCGAGTTGACGTAATTGGGTTGAGCGGACTTATAACTCCTTCTCTGGAGCAGATGGAATCTGTTGTAAGGATGCTCCAGGAGAACAGAAACAGAATCATTGAAGAGTGCGGTCACCTGATTCCTGTAATTGTAGGTGGTGCAACGGCTTCAGCATTGCACACTGCCTTGAAGCTGGATACACTCTACGAAGGAGGAGTCTTCTATAACAGTGATGCTTCATCTGCCGCTGCAATGAGCAAGAGAATAGTTCTAGACAGGAGCTATATCTCCGAACTGAGAGAAAAGCAGCAGGTAATAAGAGATACTTACAATTTGAAGCACTCTGTGGATATCTCCGTTCCACACGACTCAAAGAACATCGGCGGCACTTCTGCAAATAGTGATGATGCTCTTTTCAACCGTTCATTCCAGGAGTTGGTGTCAGCATCTGAGACAAACGGCAACATGACTGATGAGTTCAACTCTTTCTACAACAGAAAAGTATCCATAAAGGATTTGAGAGAGTTCATTGATTGGGGTGAGTTCCTCCATTTCTGGGGATTTAAGGGACGCTATCCTCAAATGCTTGAGGAGGAGGATAACAGAAGTGTGCAGATGAGAACTCTTATTGAGAGCGCCGCAAGAGTATTGGACAGTGTTGAGAAGGATGGTTCACTTGAAGTTGGTGCTTTGCTTGAATTCAGGAGCGGAAAACAAATAGATGATATTCTAGAGGGTTGCACCACCTGCTCATGTCACACTCATTCATCAAGGCTTCTGCCTAATGTTCCTGCCAATAAGGTTGTGGGCTTTTTGGTTACAACATCATACGACAAGGTTGAGCATTCCGACAAAAAGAGCTATGATGCGCTTTTGCGCCAAAGTCTCTGTGCACGTCTTGCCCAGGCGGCTGCACAATATGTTACAGACAACATTGGAGAGGGCCGTTGGTTGAGGGTGGCAATAGGCTATCCTATGCTTCCTGACCATAAAATGAAGAGGGATGTTTTCAAACTGGTTTCAGCAGAGGAGAAGCTTCCTGTTTCGTTGACCTCCACTGCGGCAATTACACCGGACACCTCCGTTTGCGCAGTGCTTATAAAGGTGAAGAATTAGTATCTTTGCAGAACTCTATTGCAGTAAAATATGAAGGTAATTGATATTCTCAACAGACCGCACAAGCCGTTTGCGTCGTTTGAGTTGCTTCCGCCGCTCAAAGGTTCCGATATTCAGAAACTATACTCTTCCATAGAACCACTTATGGAGTTCAACCCTCCTTTCCTGAATATAACTGCACATAGAAGAGAGGTTGTTTTCAGAGAGGTTCAAGATGGAAGATATGAGCGTGAGATGGTCACAAAACGCCCCGGTACGGTTGCTATTGCAGCAGCAATCATGAAGAGATTCAATACTGAGGTTGTCCCGCATCTTATATGCGGAGGGGCTACCGCTTCAGAAATAGAAGACACCCTTTTAGACCTCAGATTCCTGGATATTGACAACGTTATGGCTCTTCGTGGAGACCCCGCTCCCGGGCAGAGATTCTTTGAACCTACCCCCGGAGGATACTCGCACAGCTCAAGTCTTGTTGAACAGATTTCCGGCATGAACCGCGGAGAATACCTGGAGAAGGGGATAGCTGATGCAACTCCTACCAATTTCTGTATAGGAGTGGCCGGGTATCCGCAAAAACATTGTGAGGCAACCAATATGGAGGAGGATATAGCCAATTTGAAGAGGAAGGTGGATGCCGGTGCCGATTATATAGTCACCCAGATGTTTTTTGATAATCAGGCCTTCTTTTCATTTGTTGACAGATGTCGTCTGGCTGGTATATCTGTTCCTATTATTCCTGGTATCAAACCTATTTCTACATTAAGACAGCTTGAGATTCTTCCAAAAACATTTGCCATATCCCTTCCTTCCGATCTTGTTAAGGAGGTTCGTGCATGCAAGGACAACAAGGCTGTTCGCGAGGTTGGAATAGAGTGGGCAACAGCACAGTGCAGTGAACTTCTTGCCAAGGGGGAGCAGGCTATTCATTTCTACACAATGGACAAGTCGGACAACATTCGCGAAATCATAAAGAGGAGTTTCTGATGATTCGGGCGGGGCATCAGTATATGATGTAACCAACAGCCCCTGCAACTACCATTACCACAATAGGGTTGCTTTTGAACTTGAGAAGTGCCAGAGCGGAGAGTGCAAAAATAAGCCAGCTTGTCCAGTCAAAGAAATTCTCCTTTGTCATAAGGATTCCTGCTGCGGCGGCTATCATTCCAATTACCACCGGTTTGAGCAGGGAGAGAAGCGATTCGAAGAATCTGTTATGCTTGAACCTGCTGTAGAGCCTGCATATTGTAAGTACAATGAGGAAACTGGGCAGTACAACTGCAATTGTTGCGGCAAAAGATCCGAATACATTTCCTGTTACTGAATATCCTACATAGGTTGCGCTGTTTATGCCAATAGGACCTGGTGTGGCCTGCGATATTGCCACAATGTCTGTAAATTGGCTGGATGTAAGCCATGCATGCTTTACCACCACTTCGTTCTGAATCAGTGAGAGCATGGCATATCCTCCTCCAAAGGTGAATATTCCTATAAGGAAGAATGTGGTGAAGAGTTCAACGTATATCATCTTTCACCTCCTTTCTTGTTATGGTGGTGAATTATGTCTGCACCAATTGTATAGAAATAATATACAAATACGGCCAGCATGATGTAAACAGGGCTGACTTTGGCAAATATTATTAGAATGGCTGTTGCTATTGCCATTGCAAGACGTATTTTGCTGAGTTTGGCCTTTTTTGCCATGTTTATTACAGGAATGGCAATGAGAGCCACCACGGCAGGGCGTATTCCTTTGAAAATCTTTATTACAGCCTCGTTGTCCTGGAAATGTGTAAAGAAGAGGGCTACTGCCAGAATAATAAGGAATGGGGGAGTAATGCTTCCAAGAGTGGCCACTATGCTGCCCTTTGTTCCTTTTAGTTTGTATCCCAAAAATATGGAGATATTAACTGCGAGCAATCCCGGAGAGCTCTGGGCAATTGTCACTGCATCCATGAACTCTTCCGAATCAATCCATTTGCGTTTTTTTACAACCTCATCTTCAATAACCGCAATCATTGCATAGCCTCCACCAATTGTGAAGGCTCCAACTTTTGAAAAACAGAGGAAAAGATCGCGATAGCTGGAGGCCATTTTTCGGGTTATTTTTACAAAGGTACTTCTTTTGAAAATTATTCTCCACTTTTTCATAAAATGTTTGGTAAATCAAAAAAAGTGCTTACCTTTGCAACCCGTTTGAGAAGAAACTAACTCTTTTACAGACGGAAAGTTGTTTGAAATATTGACAGAAACAAGCAATAACAGCAAGAGTACAAGTGAGGTTTTTATTTACAAAAACAAAAATCTCGTCAATGACTTTTTAAAGTAATTCAGTCGGGACAAACTGGAATTTTATAGAGATTATACAATGAAGAG
>DCHN01000043.1 GCA_002315995.1 Bacteroidales bacterium UBA1751
CCGAGGTTGCCTCGTCGAGAATAAGAAGCGGCGGATTCTTCAGAACAGCCCTTGCAATTGCAAGTCTCTGTCTCTGACCCCCTGAGAGTTTTCCTCCACGGTCACCTATGTTCGACTGGTAGCCTTCAGGCATCTGAGAGATGAATTCGTGAGCATTAGCGATTTTCGCCGCTCTTATTACATCATCCTCACTCACATTCTTCATACCAAAGGCAATATTGTTGAATATGGTATCATTGAACAGAATAGCCTCCTGTGTAACAATTCCCATAAGCCCCACAAGATCCTTGATGCGGTACTCCTTTATATTCACACCATCGAGATAGATTCCTCCATTGGTGATATCATAAAACCTAGGCAGCAAATCTGCCATTGTTGACTTGCCTCCACCGGAAGGCCCCACTATGGCAACAGTTTTACCCTTTGGAATGGTTATGTTTATATTCTTGAGAACAGGCTCACTGCCATATGCAAAATTGACGTTCCTGAACTCTATCTTATCTTCAAAAGCATCCTTGGCCTTTGGATTGTCAACCTCCTTAATAGGATTTTCTACATCAAGTATTGCAAAGAGTCTTCCACCTGAAACCAGCCCTCGCTGAATACTTGCATATGCCTTTGAAATCTGTTTAGCCGGTTCAAGCACCCTCCAATAGAATCCCAAATATACCACAAATGCAGCGGAATCCATTCCAAGTTGACCGGTAAAATGAAGCCATCCTCCATAGAAGAGGACAAGTGCGGCAATTGTAATTCCAAGAAACTCCGATAATGGAGAGGCCAGTTCCTGACGGCTGAACATCTTCCTGCAACTGAGTCTGTGCGCCTCGTTAAGCTGATCAAAGCGCTGGTCAACAAACTCCTGTGCATTGAAGGCACGAATGATTCTCACCCCGGAAATCCCCTCCTCAAAACAGCTGACTATCTTTCCCATAAGAGACTGTGTTTCAACAGCCTTACGCTTGAGATACTTGCTTATTCTGCCTATTACCAAAGCAGAGAAAGGAAGCGTTATAAGTGTGACCAGAGTAAGTTTTGGGCTCATGATAAAAAGACCGGTCAGAAAACCTATTATGAGCAACGGCTCCCTGAATATTACATGGAAACTGTCGGCAACACCATTCTGAACCTCCGTTACATCATTTGATATGGACGATAGAATATCACCCTTCTTATGCTCATTGAAATAACCCACATGCAGTGAGGAAACCTTTTGAAAGAGGTCTCTTCGTATGTTTCTCATGATATAAGTCCTCATGTTCACAAGTATTTTCTGTGACAGATACCGCGTGAAGTTTGAGAGAAGGCTCGCAACGAGAATGAAAACACATACAAAAGCCAGGGCGTACAGAGGTCCATCACTTACCATCATGCTTGTAAGATGATACCCGAAGAGCTGCTCAAAGTAATCGACACTCATTGAGAACTCCGGTTTGGACATCTGCCTCTCCACATTCTCCGGGTTAAAGAGGACACGAAGCAACGGACCGAAAAGAGCATAGTTCACAACACCGAAAATCACCGAAAGAATGGAGAGCAGAAGATAGCCCGGCCAGAATCGGCGATATGGTTTTGCGTAGGCCAAAAGCCTGAGGAATGACTTCATATCTTAATCAACCAAACAAGCAGCAACACCCCGAACAAGGGCGTTGCTGCCTTTTACAGCATATTGTTTCAGCAGTGAAATTATTTTATTTCTATAGTTTCCTCCGATGCAGGAACCTTTGCAACCTTAACAAGTTCAACATCGAAAACAAGAGTAGAATATGCAGGAAGTTCTGCACTCATTGCTCTTGGACCGTATCCGAGTTTGAAAGGAACCCAAAGTTTGATCTTTCCACCCTCACCAATGAGCTGAAGGCCCTCTGTCCAACCAGGAATAACTCTATTGAGAACAAATTCTACAGGCTCACCACCATTTTTCTCAGAAGAATCAAACACTGAACCATCTTTGAGAGCACCTGAATAATTTACGGCAACTGTATCTGTTGCAGCAGGCATCATCTCCTGATTACCAGCCTCAATAATCTCATAAAGAAGGCCTGACTCGGTACTCTTGACATTTGCGTTCTCGTTCTTTACACCCTCAAGATACTCGTTCTCAGCATTGACCTTAGCCTGTTCAACAGCCTGCTGGCTTGCCATCATATAGCCCTGAATTGCATTGTTGATCTCATCGTCTGTAAGAGAGAGTTTCTTTGTGGTATCAGCGGGATCAAGAGCCATAATCTCCTTCATACCTTTAATAAGCATATCAAAGTTCACAGACTCAATCTGAGACTGTTTGAGCATTGAACCGAATGAAACACCAATTGCATAGCTTGCTGAATCGCACTGTCCCTTGGTGATTCCCTCAGGAATCTCAGCAGAATAGTTTGAGCATGAAGCAAATGCGAAAGCACATGATACAACAAGTGCAAAAATTTTTAAACTTTTCATAATTCTTTTTATTTTTTATCTGTTTATATTATTCTGAATCTTTTTCCCTTTGCAGGTGAGATGTACAACAACCAGGCCAACCAGTGAGACTATAACCGAAGTGAATATTATGGCAACCTTTCCCGCATCAATTATATTCTGATCCTTGAAGGCCAGGGAGTCAATGAATATTGACATCGTAAATCCTATTCCACCAATCATTCCAATAGCCCAAAGCTGTTTCCAGTTTGCACCAGCCGGAAGTTCCGCAATTTTGAACAGTACCGACAACAGGCTGAAAAGGAAGATTCCTATAGGTTTGCCGAGGAACAGCCCGAAGAATATACCTATTGCAACAGATCCCCCCACTATATCAACCCTGCTCAAATCAAAGGTTACGCCAGAATTTACAAGAGCAAAAATAGGCATAATGAAGAATGTGACCCAAGGCTGAAGGCCATGCTCAAATCTGTGCATCAGAGGCTCCACCTGATGAATTTCAGCACTCATGGAGTTTATTACCTCCTGCTGCTCCGGATTGGCAAGCACATCTATTTCGCGCTGGCTGTTGAGTTTGAATTTATCGAGCAGATGCTTGAAGGCAACCATGAACTGAACCTCATTTATCTTGGTCCTTGAAGGAATTGTCAAGGCAAGCAGAACACCTGCAACGGTAGCATGTATTCCAGACTGAAGCACAAAATACCACAATGCAATACCAGGAATCACATAGAAAAGCATCTTGCTTATTTTCATTCTGTTGAATATCGCCAACAAAAGAAGAACGGCACAAGCATATGCCAGCATATCAAAATGCAACTCGTGACTAGGATAGAAGATTGCAAGGACAACAATTGAGCCCAAGTCATCAACTATTGCAAGTGCAGTAAGAAAAACTTTCAATCCAATTGGAACATTTTTCCCCACAAGCGACAAAATGCCTATTGCAAACGCAATGTCGGTTGCCATAGGGATACCCCAGCCATTTGCAGTAGGAGTACCGTAATTGAAAAGGGTATATATGAGCGCAGGAAAGATCATTCCTCCAAGCGCTGCCAGAATAGGAAGTGCGGCATGTTTGAAACTGCATAGCTCGCCTACCATCATCTCTCTCTTGATTTCCAGGCCAACTACAAAGAAAAAGACGGCCATGAGACCATCGTTTATCCAACTCTCAAGATTCATCTCAAGAACTAGAGAACCGAATGACACCGATGCCATGGTCTCCCTCCAGAATCTGGTAAACCCTCTGAGTGCATCTGTGTTGGCACATACAAGAGCAATCACAGCGCAGGCAAGCAGAATGACACCCCCAATGGCCTCATTATGAATAAATCTGCTGAAAGTTGTACGCAAGCCCCTCCTTCTTATTTCGAATCTTGTTGTACCCATCTTGACTTACAAAATCTATAAAATCTATAAACGCGCAAATATACAATTTTTTACACAATTCCCTCCCTCATCACGTCATGAACATGAATAAGTCCAATGTAACGACCTTCATCAGTAACCACAACAGATGTTATCTGATGTTTGTCCATAAGATTGAACGCCTTCACAGCCAGTTCAGAAGCCTCTATGACCTTAGGGTTGCAGCTCATAATGTCCGCAGCCCTGAGTGTATCAATAGGAGTACCCTCCTCAAGCATTCTGCGCACATCGCCGTCGGTAATGATTCCCCTCATCTTTCCATCTTCAAGAACCACCGTTGCTCCGAGCCTGTTCTGTGAAATATTAATAATGGTATTCTGTATTGATTCGTCAGGCAAAACGGATGGACACAATGTCCTGTCCATAACATCACCAACGGTCAAATAGAGCTTCTTACCCAGAGAACCTCCCGGATGATATCTTGCAAAATCCTCCTGGGTAAAACCTCTCATTTTGAGAAGACATACGGCAAGAGCATCTCCCATTACAAGCTGGGTGGTTGTACTTGAAGTGGGGGCCAGATTGTTAGGACACGCCTCCCTGTCAACGGTTGTGGCAAGAATGAAATCGGAATGGAGCGCAAGATATGAATCCGTATTGGAGACCATTGCAATGAGTTTGTTCCCCATTCTTTTGATAAGCGGTGCAAGCACTTTTATTTCGGGAGTGTTTCCGCTTTTGGAGATGCACATCACTATGTCGTCAGGCTGTATGATTCCCAAATCCCCGTGAATAGCATCAGCGGCATGCATAAAAACCGCTGGCGTGCCAGTAGAATTGAGGGTTGCAACAATCTTGTTTCCAATTATTGCACTCTTACCTATTCCGGTAATGATAAGCCTTCCCTTTGAATTGTATACGGTTTGAAGAATCTCTATGAATTTATCATCAATAAAGGACTTTAATCTGGCCACCGCCTTCTCCTCCTTGTCAATTACACTGACAGCCAGCTCCTTCAACGATTCTGAAGAATTTTTCATAAATATTTTTGTAAAAAATGAACAAATTGTCTATCTTGGTATCACAAAGATAGTCATTTTTGGCGTCTGGTAAAGAGAATTAGAGATTATTTTGCAATGCTCATAAGTTCACAGGAACTGAATCAGAAACTCAAGCAATTCTTTGGCTTCTCCACATTCAAGGGGGGCCAGGAAGCTATTATCAAAAACCTCATTGAAGAGAACAACACCTTTGTGCTGATGCCTACGGGTGGCGGAAAATCATTATGCTACCAACTTCCGGCGCTGGTAATGGAGGGAACGGCAATTGTCATCTCACCTCTCATAGCGCTCATGAAGAACCAGGTTGATGCCATAAGAGGTTTTGTGGCTGACCAGGAGGGAATTGCGCACTTTCTCAACTCATCGCTCTCCAAATCGCAGCATCAGGAGGTCAGGGATGACCTTCTGAAAGGAGTTACAAAGCTTCTGTATGTTGCCCCAGAATCTCTTACAAAGGAGGAGAACATACTGCTCCTACAGCAAATAAAGATATCATTTTACGCCGTTGATGAAGCGCACTGCATCTCTGAATGGGGTCACGACTTCCGTCCCGAATACAGAAGGATTCTCCCAATAATCAAACAAATAGGTGATGCTCCGGTAATAGCGCTCACGGCAACGGCAACCCCCAAAGTTCAGCAGGATATCCAGAAGAACCTTGGTATGATGGACGCAAAAGTGTTCAAGTCCTCCTTCAACAGGGAGAACCTCTACTACGAAATACGTCCTAAAGCCAATACCGAAAAGGAGATAATAAAATATATAAAGAACAACCCAGGCAAATCAGGCATCATCTACTGTTTGAGCAGAAAGAAGGTGGAGGAGCTTGCCGAACTGCTCAATGTGAATGGAATAAAGGCTCTTCCGTACCACGCCGGGCTCGATGCAGCAACCAGATCCAGGAACCAGGATATGTTCCTTATGGAGGAGGTGAATGTAATTGTAGCTACAATTGCATTCGGAATGGGCATTGACAAACCCGATGTGAGATTTGTCATTCACTACAACATCCCGAAGAGTCTTGAAGGGTATTACCAGGAAACAGGCAGAGCCGGAAGAGATGGAGGTGAGGGCCATTGCATTGCCTTCTACAGCTACAAAGACATACAGAAGCTTGAGAAATTCATGCAGGGCAAACCTCTTTCTGAGCAGGAAATAGGGCGTCAGCTCCTCTACGATACAGTATCATACGCCGAATCAAACAGATGCAGAAGAAAGATTCTTCTCAATTACTTTGGAGAGAGTTATGATGTTGAGAACTGCGGATGCTGCGACAATTGCACCCACCCCAAGAAGCAGTTTGAAGGGAAGAAATATCTGTGCACCGTCATTGAGCTCGTGAACTCAATGAAAGAGCACTTCAAGTCAGAACACCTTGCCAATATTCTGGGTGGAGTTTCCAACTCACTCATCAAATCATATAACCACCACCTGCATCCTCTCTTTGGAATAACGAAAGATAAGGATGACCGCTTCTGGCTTGCAATAATAAGGCAGGGCGTCCTTCTCCAGTTCCTACACAAGGAAATAGAGTCATACGGCCTCATATATGTCACCCCTAATGGCAATGAGTTTGCAAAGAATCCTTTCCCAATAATGCTCACTGAAGATACAGAGTACAATGAGAGCGACGAGGATGAGGAGAATTCAGCAGGAGCAGCCGTAAAGCACACAGCAGGCGCAAGTGATGAGGTTCTGCTGAGCATGCTCAAGGAGATCAGGGTCTCAATGTCAAAGAGGTTGAATCTCCCGCCTTTTGTAATCTTCTCCGACCCTTCGCTTATGGATATGGCAACAATGTATCCAATAACCATAGAGGAGTTGAAGAACTGCCAGGGCGTAGGCGAAGGTAAGGCACGCAAATTCGGCCGTGAATTCATTCAGCTCATTGCCAAGTATGTTGACGAGAACGAAATAGAGCGCCCTACCGAACTGGTTGTCAAAAGTGTTGCCCACAAATCACTCAACAAGGTGTTCATTATTCAGAACATTGACCGCAGGATACCGCTTGAGGAGATTGCCAGAATAAAGGATATGGAGATGGACGACCTCTATTCAGAAATTGAATCAATTGTCAATGCAGGAACAAAAGTGAACATTGACTACTATATAAGGCAGGTCATTGATGAAGACAAAATTGCCGACATCTATGACTACTTCAAAGAGGAAGCTCTGTCAGACTCTGTCTCCGATGCCCTCAAGGCACTTGGCCCGGACTATACCGAAGAAGAGGTCAGACTCATAAGAATCAAATTCCTCTCAGAACTTGGAAACTAAGAATCTAAAAAAATAACAGATATGGTTCTTGAATACAAAGGCACTATTGAAGGGAGCAAGACATTCCTGCGCAGATATCATATCGAAAGCGATATGACTCTATACGATCTTCACATCTTCCTTCAACATGACATGGGCTTCGCCCCGGACCAGATGGTCATGTTCAAGGGAATCAACGACAAAGGAAAGGTCAGGAGCCAGTATTGCCTTTTTGACCTTGGAGATGGCGCAATGGATGCTGTAACCCTTGAACAGACGCTTAAAAAAGGCGAAGTGGCTCTTGTATGGGTTTACAACATAAAGAACAACTGTGGCATCACGCTTACATTCGAACAGGAGACGCAGGAGCGTCCGAGATGCAACTATCCGCTCCTGGTAGAGGAGAAAGGGCAGAATCCCCAGCAGTTCGCAAAGAAATACTCCGAAGAAATAGACCAGTTCCTCGAAGAGATGTCATCATCAGGCTCCAATGAGGAGTACGATGACGATGAACTTCCAGAGGGCATTGAGGAGGAGAACTAATGGCAAAACCCCGGCTCACCATTATACTTGGCCCTACCGGGGTTGGAAAAACTGACCTCTCCATTCAAATGGCACAGGAGGCAGCCTCTCCCGTTGTTTCCTGTGACTCAAGACAACTCTTCAAGGAGATGAAAATAGGCACTGCACCCCCATCGGAGGAGCAGCTGGCCAGAATCAGGCACTACTTCATCTTCTCAAACTCCGTTTCCGAATACTACACGGCAGGCAAATACGAAATTGAAGCGCTTGCCCTGCTTGATGAACTTTTCAAATCACGCAACCATATCATTATGGCAGGCGGATCCGGACTCTATATAGATGCACTCTGCAACGGGCTCGATGACTTTCCACCGGCAGACCAGACACTGCGCTCCACGCTTGCAACCAGGCTTCAGAAGGAGGGACTCGAATCTCTTGTATGCCAACTTAGGCAGATAGATGAACCCTCTGCCGAATTTGTTGACCTTACAAACCCGCAGCGCGTGATACGGGCCCTTGAGGTAACGCTGCAAACCGGCAAACGCTACTCTCAATGGCGCAGTAACAAGATAAAGCAGCGACCCTTTGAAATAGAGAAAATAGGTCTGATGCGTCCACGTGAAGAGCTATACAACCGCATAGAGATGCGTGTTGACCTTATGGTTGAACAGGGCCTCGAAAAAGAGGTTGAATCACTATCGCAGTGGAAAGATATGCCGGCCCTCAAGACAGTGGGTTACCGTGAGTTCTTCGACTTCTTCGAAGGGAAAACATCGCGCGAAAAGGCAATAGAACTTATCAAGAGGAACACGCGCCACTACGCCAAGCGACAGATTACCTGGTGGGGACGCGACAAGGAGATAAAATGGATTAATATTTAATGGAAGTATCGGACAAATACAGGAGCATTGACGGCCCGTCAACCGGCATATACAAGGATAACGGAAGCAAGTTCCTTGCGTTCGCGTACCCGGTAACCAGCGTCGAGCAGGCTATGGAGCATGTACAGGCTCTAAAGAAGGAGTATTTTGATGCACGCCACCACTGCTATGCATACAGAATAGGTCATACCGGAGATATCTGGAGGGCCAATGACGACGGAGAGCCATCGTCATCGGCAGGCAAACCTATTCTAGGGCAACTTCTCTCAAGCGAACTGTCGGACATACTGGTTGTGGTGGTGAGATACTTCGGAGGGGTGAAACTTGGCATCCCTGGTTTAATAAAAGCATACAAGACCTCTACTGCCGATGCATTGTCTGCAGCAACAATAATTGAAAAGGTTGCAACGACTCCTGTTACACTTGAATTCGGATACGAAAGCATGAACGAAGTGATGAAAATCATAAAGAATTTTTCACTTGCCGCACGCAACCAGAGATTCGATTCAATATGCTCCATTACAGTGGATGTTCCATTGAATCAGGTGGAGAAATTTGAAAATTCTTTCCTAACTTTGCCAATCAGAAAAATATAAAGCATCATGCCTAAAAGTCTGATTTCAATCCACGACTTCTCAAAAGAGGAGATTCTTCACATCCTTGACATTGCAGCGGATTTTGAAAAGAATCCAAACCAGCCCATTCTTCAGGGGAAGGTAATTGCAACACTCTTTTTTGAACCATCAACAAGAACTAGGCTTAGCTTTGAGACGGCATCCAACCGCCTGGGAGCAAGAATTATAGGATTCTCCGACGCAGGAAACACAAGCGTAAGCAAGGGAGAGAGTCTCAAGGACACCATAAAAATGGTATCAAACTATGTTGACCTCATTGTAATCAGGCATCCTCTTGAAGGAAGTTCAAGATATGCATCGGAAGTTGCCAGCGTGCCGGTTATCAATGCAGGAGACGGAGCCAACCAGCACCCTTCCCAGACCCTGCTTGACCTCTACACCATTCGTCAGACACAGGGAAGGCTCGACAATATTAACATAGACATGGTGGGAGACCTCAAATACGGCAGAACAGTACACTCCCTTCTGCAGGCACTCTCACTTTTTGATGCACCTCAGTTCACATTCACCGCACCTGAAGAGCTCTCAATGCCTAATGAATACAAGGAGTTCCTAAAAGAGAGGGGCATCCCGTACCATGAAACCACCGAATTGTCATACGGGTTAAACCAGGCAGACATTCTCTACATGACCCGCGTTCAGCAGGAGAGATTCTCAGACCCAATGGAGTATGAAAAGGTGAAGAACTGCTACTCGCTAACAGCATCCATGCTGGATGAGGCAAAGCCTAACATGAAGATTCTTCATCCGCTTCCAAGAATTACCGAAATTGCACAGGATGTTGACGACACACCATTTGCTTACTATTTCAAGCAGGCAAAGAACGGAATGTTCGTCCGCATGGCAATTATCTCATACCTGCTTGGATACAGATAAGAGCTATTATTAACGAAACATTATAGAATGCCGTAATATGGAACAAAAAGGAAAGGAACTTAAGGTAAGCGCAATTGAAAATGGAACTGTGCTGGACCATATTCCAGCCGACCAGCTCTTTAAGGTTATAAATATCCTTGATCTCCAGCACTCACCTCATCCCATAACATTCGGAACAAATCTCGACAGCAAAATGCTTGGCAAGAAGGCAATAATCAAGATTTCCGGCAAATTCTTCAAAGATGAGGAGCTTAACAGAGTTGCTCTTGTGGCACCAAGCGCCAATGTAAACATCATAAGGAACTATGAGGTGGTTGAAAAGAGGAAAATAGCCATTCCGGAAATCATTGAGGGAATTGCAAAGTGCTCCAATCCGAAGTGTGTCACAAACCACCAGAAGATTAAAACCATATTCACTGTAATTACCCACAATGGTGCAACAAAACTTCACTGCCACTATTGCGAAAAGGAGACTCCTATTGAAAATGTGGAAGTTAACTCCATGTTATAATTTTTTGTAACTTTGACAAATTTTTTAAAAATCTATAATTAACAGATATTCAAGATATGAAAAAAGCTTATAATTTCAACGCAGGTCCATGCGTACTCCCAAAAGAGGCCATTGAGTCTGCAATTGCCGCAATCCGCGACTTCGACAACACCGGCATAGGTATTCTTGAGATTTCACACAGGACTCCAGGCTGGGAGAGAATCATGGCTGAGACCGAGCAGCTCTGGAGAGACCTTCTCAACATTCCTGAGGATTATGCAATCATGTTCCTCGGTGGTGGAGCATCAACACAGTTCTTCACAGTTGCAGCAAACCTTCTCAACAAGAAGGCAGCATACCTCCAGACAGGTGTTTGGGCAAAGAAGGCTGCAAAAGAGGCAAAGAACTTCGGCGAGGTTACCATTGTAGCCTCTTCTGAGGACAAGACCTATTCATACATTCCAAAGGGATACACAATTCCAACAGATGTTGACTACTTCCACATTACAACCAACAACACAATCTACGGAACAGAAATCAAAGAGGATATTGACTGCCCTGTTACTTTGGTAGCTGATATGTCATCAGATATCATGAGCCGTCCTGTTGACGTAAAGAAGTATGGAATGATTTACGGTGGTGCACAGAAGAACGTAGGTCCTGCAGGTGTAACATTCGTAATTGTAAGAAAGGACATTCTTGGCAAAGTGGAGAGAGTCCTTCCTACAATGGTTGACTACAGAACCCACTATCCAGAAGAGGCTAAGAACCACTCAATGTTCAACACTCCTCCTGTATTCCCTATATTCGTAATGCACGAGACACTCACATGGTTGAAGAAACTCGGCGGCGTTGAGGCCATAAACAAGATCAACAAGCAGAAAGCAGGCCTGCTCTACGATGAGATTGACCGCAACCCTCTGTTCGTTGGTACCGCAGCCAAGGAGGACCGCTCCATTATGAACGTTTGCTGGGTAATGGCTCCTGGCAAGGAGGCTCTCCAGGATGAGTTCATGGCATTTGCAAAGGAGAGAGGTATGGTAGGCATCAAGGGCCACCGTTCAGTAGGCGGTTTCAGAGCTTCACTCTACAATGCTTGCCCTATTGAGGCTGTTGAGGCACTCGTTGCCACAATGAAAGAGTTCGAGCAGCTCCATAAATAATTGAAACAACAGATTCAGCCGCAGCCCTCAACAAGTTGCGGCTGAACTATATACTATCGCAGTACAAAAAAAATAAAAACTCATTATAATGAAAGTTCTTATTGCTACAGAGAAACCTTTCTCAAAGGTTGCTGTTGACGGAATCAGAAAAATTGTTGAGGGCGCAGGCCACTCATTTGCCACACTTGAAAAATACACTTCACCTGAGCAGCTTCTTGAGGCTGTTGCTGATGCCGATGCACTTATCGTTCGTTCAGACAAGGTAACCAAGGATGTAGTTGCCGCTGCAAAGAACCTTAAAATTGTTGTAAGAGCCGGTGCAGGTTACGATAACCTCGATCTTGATGCCCTTTCAGCACGTAAGATAGTTGCAATGAACACTCCTGGACAGAACTCAAACGCTGTTGCCGAGCTTGCACTCTGCTTCATGATTTTCATGTCAAGAAATCAGCTCACTCCTGGCACAGGTTCAGAGCTCAAGAGCAAAACCCTAGGTATTCAGGCATACGGTAATGTAGGCCGCCTTGTTGCATCACACGCAAAGGGATTCGGTATGAACATTATGGCGTTTGATCCATTCGTTCCTGCTGAGGCTATGGAGAAAGAGGGCGTTAGAGTTGCAAAGGACCTCGAGGATCTTTATGCAAACTCAAACTTCGTATCTCTTCATATTCCTGCAACAGAGCAGACAAAAGGTTCTATTGGATACAACCTCGTTTCCAAGATGCCTAAGGGAGGCTGTCTAATTAATACAGCACGTAAAGAGGTCATCAACGAGCCTGAACTTATGAAGGTACTTGAAGAGAGAGAGGATCTCAAGTACATTGCTGACGTTGCTCCTGCAAACATTGCAGAGCTCAAGGAGAAGTTTGGCAACAGAGTATTTGCAACAGCAAAGAAGATGGGCGCTGAAACTGCTGAGGCTAATGTAAATGCAGGTCTTGCCGCTGCAAATCAAATTGTGAAGTTCTTCGCTGAGGGTTGCACAAAATTCCAGGTAAACAAGTTCTAATTATTTCAAAAGATTCAATATGGTAAGAGTAAAACCATTTGCAGCTATAAGACCTCCAAAAGAGATTGCAAGCGAGGTTGCATCACGTCCATACGACGTTCTCAACTCTGTTGAAGCAAAGGCGGAGGCAGGTGAGAAATCACTTCTCCATATAATCAAGGCTGAGATTGATTTTGATCCTATTGCTGACGAGCATTCACAGCCTGTTTATGACAAGGCGGTTGAAAACTTCAAGGAGTGGCAGAAGAAGGGTTGGCTTGTACAGGATAAGAAAGAGAACTACTATGTATATGCCCAGACAATGGAGGGACGCACACAGTATGGTCTTGTGGTTGCCGCAAACGTTGAGGATTACCTCACAGGTGCAATAAAGAAGCATGAGCTTACAAGAAAGGACAAGGAGGATGACCGTATGATTCACGTACGCAACCAGAATGCCAACCTTGAGCCTGTATTCTTTGCATACCCGGACAACGCTGAAATCAACGAGATTGTATCAAAGACCGTTCAGGGTAAGCCTGAATACGATTACACTGCAGAGGATGGCTTTGGTCACCACTTCTGGGTAATTGAAGACGAGGCAACAATAAAGAGAATTACAGAGATTTTTGCTACCATTCCTGCATTCTATGTAGCTGACGGTCATCACAGAACAGCAGCCGCTGCACGTGTAGGACTTGAGAAGAAGGAGCACAATCCTAACCATACAGGAAACGAGGAGTACAACTTCTTCCTTGCAGTGGTATTCCCTGAAAGCCATCTTAAGGTCATTGACTACAACCGAGTAATCAAGGACCTCAATGGAATGAGCGCAGATCAGTTCATAAAGGCTCTTGAAAATGATTTTATTGTTGAGAAGAAGGGCAAGGAAATTTACAAGCCAGCTTCACTCCATAACTTCTCAATGTACATTGGTGGCCAGTGGTATTCACTTCAGGCAAAACCTGGAACATACAACGACAACGACCCTATTGGCGTTCTCGATGTAACAGTACTCTCAAACCTTGTATTTGACAAGCTACTTGACATCAAGGACCTCAGAACTTCAAAGAGAATTGACTTTGTTGGCGGAATCCGCGGACTTGGTGAACTGAGCAGAAGAGTTGATTCAGGTGAAATGGTTGCTGCATTCGCTCTCTATCCTGTTTCAATGAAGCAGATAATTGACATTGCAGATACAGGCAATATTATGCCCCCTAAGACCACTTGGTTCGAACCAAAGCTCCGTAGCGGTCTCGCAATACACAAACTCGCCTAATCGCCCAAAAAGCGTCATATTCAAGCCCTGTCCCTCGCAGGGCTTTTTTTTATTGGGGCTCCGCCCCAAACCCTGCTGCACCGCTCTCGGGCTATACCGAACCCTAGGTCTTGGTGCGCGCGACGACGGGTTCGCGCCCTCCGCTAGGCCACTGATGTGGCC
>DCHN01000051.1 GCA_002315995.1 Bacteroidales bacterium UBA1751
CCAATGCTCTACCAACTGAGCCATTTCCGCATATCGCTGCAAAGGTACTAATTTTTTAATTACCGCAGATTAAGTAATCATAAAAAACTGCATATCTTTGTTTTTGGTAAAGCGAAATAATAAAGAGTAAGCACCAATTTTACATCAATAGGAATATTTTATGAATCTGGAGTTCTATTTGGCAAAGAAGCTTGGAAACTCGGGAAACAGCCGGGAGAGTGCGGCACTATCGGCCGGTGGAAAAAGAGAGTCAAAACGCTCCAGGGGCGGCATTGCAAAGTCGAGCAGAATCATTGCCACCGTTAGCATTGCAGCCAGCATAGCCATAATTATTGGCGCTGTTGCCATAAGCTCCGGGTTCAACGAGGAGATAAGGGAGAAGACCTCCGGATTCAGTGGAGACATAATCCTTACTCCAATGGGGGTGCCTATTGACAACCATGGTTCCTATCCGGTACAGCCTATCTCATATTTGGATGACTTCACTGCCATAAATGGCGTGAAATCGGTCTATCCGGTTGTATATTCTCCAGCTGTTCTTAAAACTGAAACGGGTATGGAGGGGGTCATTTTCAAGGGTGTAGGTCAGGATTATGACCTCTCATTCTTTGAGAAGAATCTCTGCAGCGGTAGGCTTCCAGAAGTTTCAGATGGAGCACCGCAGGTGCTTATAAGCAGAAGCCTTGCCAATGAACTTGAACTTGATTGCGGCGATGCCCTGATGTCGTATTTTGTATCTGAATCAGGTGTGAAGGTGAGGAAGTTCAATATTTGTGGGATATTCGATGCCCAGCTCGATAGAGTTGACAAGTCACTTGCAATAACCGACGCATCAACAATAGCCAGAGTAAATGGGTGGCAGGAGAATGAGTGCTCCGGTTATGAGATTTTTCTCAAAAGCAGGAACTACAGCGACCAGAAGATTGATGCAATATGCAATGCCGTTGATGATATACTGCAGGAGAAGAGTACAGATGACGTATTCTCCTTGCAGATGCTCCCGTTGAAAGATAGTTACTGGGTCTTCTATGACTGGCTGAACCTTCTTGACATAAATGTGCTCATAATACTTGTGCTTATGATTGCTGTTGCCGGGTTCAACATTATTTCAGGACTTCTTATAATAATATTCGAGCACATCTCCACAATAGGTCTTTTCAAGGCTCTTGGAATGGAGAACAATTCAATATTCAAGCTCTTTATATACAAATCTCTGGCAATGGTTGGACGGGGAATGTTATATGGAAATATTGTTGCAGTCTCATTTTGTATCATTCAACGATCAACACATTTCATTACATTGGATCCTGTGAACTATTTGATTGACCACGTTCCGGTTCATCTTACTTTGTCAACATTCATTGCAACAAATGTTGCAAGCGCCGCGGCAATACTTCTTATTATGCTTATTCCTTCCAGAATCATATCAAAAATTGACCCTGCAAAGGCCCTGCAGGTTAAATAATAATTAGTATATTTGCACTTTATTCGCCTTAGTGTTTTTATTGGAAACAAATTTATTATATCAAATATGAAGCATTCATTATCATTTATGGCGCTGGTGCTGGTTGCGGCATTGGGCGCATCATGTTCTAATTCGCAGGTGCAGGAGATGCAGGCACCTGAAATGAAAGCAGTTAAAATAGAGCCACAGAAGGTTACCGAAACCCTTGAGTATGCTGCGCAGATAAGGGGAAAACATGACGTGGCAATTTATCCTCAGGTAACCGGTACAATTACATCAATAAAGGTGAAGGAGGGTCAACTCGTTCAGAAAGGGCAGGTTCTTTTTGTAATCAATCAGGTTCCTTTCATGGCTGAGTATGAAACAGCAAAGGCCAATCTTGATGCAGCAAAGGCTCAGGTTGCCACATCTGAACTTACTTATGAGAACTACAAGATACTTTATGAGAGAAATGTGGTTTCAAAGTACCAGATGATGGTTTCATACAATCAGATGCTTACCGCAAAGGCTCAGGCTGCCCAAGCTTCTGCAAAACTTACCTCTGCGAAGGAGGATCTCTCGTTTACTGAGGTAAGGAGCCCTGTTACTGGTCTTGTGGGAGTTCTTCCATTCAAGGAGGGTGCTTTGGTATCTCCTCAGATTCCTGAACCTTTGACAACTGTCTCTGACAACTCGGAAGTTGAGGCATACGTTTCAATAAGCGAGTATCTCTATTTGAGAATGGTTAGAGAAATGGGCAACCCTGTACAGAATGAGAGCAAGAGAAACAAGGGAGCTGAATTCAGACTTAAACTGAAGGATAACTCAATTTATGAACTTACCGGTAAGGTGAGCTCAATAAGTGGAGTTATTGATCCTGGAACAGGTTCATTGAATGTAAAGGTTCTCTTTGAAAACAAGGACCGTATGCTCATTTCAGGTGGTACTGCAAAACTCCTTATGACATACGATGAGGACAATTGCATTGTACTTCCAAAAACTGCTGTAAAGGAGCTCCAGGACAAGCATTTTGTATACAAGGTTGTTGATGGCAAGACTATTATGACTGAGGTTGAGGTTGTTAGAATGAACGGTGAGTCTTCAAGCAGAAATTATCTTGTAACATCCGGACTAGCTGCCTCAGATGTTGTAATTGTTGAGGGAGTGGGCAAACTCTCTGACGCAATGAGTGTTGTTCCTGTTCTGAATTAATTTTTTGTGCTATGGATATTAGCGGATTCATAAAAAAACCGGTACTCTCAATTGTTTTGAGTATTCTGGTATCTTTGGTCGGCATCCTTGGATATATGTCACTTCCGGTTGAACAGTATCCAGATATTGCGCCTCCTACCATAAATGTGTATACCACATATTTCGGTGCAAATGCTGAAACAATTATCAAAGCTGTAATTACTCCTCTGGAGGAGTCTATAAATGGTGTTGAGAACATGATATACATGTCTTCAACTGCCGCAAATAACGGAACTGCCAGCATTGATGTGGTCTTCAAACAGGGAACAGATCCTGATGTGGCGTCAGTTCTTGTCCAGAACAGGGTTTCATCGGCACTTGCACAGTTGCCAACTGAGGTTAAGAATGTTGGTGTAACCACTGAGAAGAAGCAGAACTCAATGCTTCAGATTATTAACGTATGGTCTCCAGACGACAGGTTCAACTCTGAGTGGCTTACCAACTTCGCGATTATTAACATCAAACCAAAACTTCTGAGAATCACCGGTATTGGAAAGTTCGATGTGCTTTCCGCCACATATTCAATGAGAATATGGATGGACCCTATGAAATTGCAGCAGTATTCACTTGCTCCTCAGGATATAATAAGTGCGGTTGCTTCCCAGAACTTTGAGTCAGGTACTGGTACAATAGGTGAGAACTCCGACGAGTCATATCAGTACACAATGAAATATTCCGGCCGATTCAAGACGGTTGAGGAGTTTGAGAATATTGTGCTCAGGGCAACGTCAGATGGCAGTGTGCTTCGTTTGAAGGAGGTTGCAACCGTTTCATTGGGTATTGAGAATTACAATATGCAGGGCAATATGGATGGTCATCCAGGTTCAATGGCTATTGTATATCAGGCGCCTGGATCAAATGCTCAGAAAGTCAACCAGCAGATTGACGCTTTGCTCGATGAGGTAAGGCAGAATGACCTTCCTTCTGGAGTTGAGATTTCACAGTTGCTTAATACCAACGAATTCCTTGATGCTTCAACCAATGAGGTGTACAAGACTTTGATTGAGGCCATTATTCTGGTTATCATTATTGTGCTTGTCTTCCTTCAGGACTTGAGAAGTACCTTCATTCCATTTGTAGGAATTCTGGTCTCACTTATTGGAACTTTTGCATTCATGCTGGTTATGGGATTCTCCATAAACCTCATTACGTTGTTTGCTCTGGTCCTTGTAATTGGAACTGTGGTGGATGACTCCATAATTGTGGTGGAGGCCGTTCATGCCAAGTTTGACAAGGGTATCAAGTCGCCTCTCAAGGCAACGCAAAGTGCTTTGGGAGAGATTACGGGTGCCGTTATTACCTCATCCCTTGTATTTATGGCCGTGTTTGTTCCTGTATCATTCCTTGGCGGAACCAGTGGCGAGTTCTACAAGGAGTTCGGTCTCTCCATGGCCTTCGCGGTAGGTATTTCGGCCTTCAATGCTCTTACAACCGTTCCTGCGCTCTGCGCAATAATGCTCAAACCAAAGAAAACTGAGGGATCTTCACTTACCGCTAGATATATAAGATGGTTCGACAGTTCTTTTGAAAAGATGAGTTCCAAGTATGCAGGCGGAATACGTCATTTCCTTAAGGCTCCTGTTGTATCTTGGGGCATTATTATTGGATCCATTTTCCTTCTGGGATATTTCATGACCAGCATGAAGACAGGTCTTGTGCCTGAAGAGGATCAGAGAATACTTATATGTGAGGTGGGTACTGCGCCCGGCTCATCTTTGAATACTACAGCTGATGTAACTCGTCAGGTGTATGAAGCAATAAAGGACTTTCCTGAAGTAGAGCATATCAGTTATGTTACTGGATATGGTTTCGTATCAGGAGCTTCATCTACTGCTGCAGCAGTAATTGTGAGGTTGAAGCATTGGGATGAGAGGGATGGACTGGAACATTCTCAGTGGGGTGTGCAGAGAAAGATTGTAATGGCTACCCAGGGTATCAATGACGCGCTTTTCGTATTCCCATTCGGACTTCCTATGATTCCGGGATACGGAACAAGTTCCGCTGTTGACCTGCATGTAATGGATAGAATGGGAGGTAGTGTGCAGGATCTTCTGAATGTTACAAAGGATTTTGTTGACAAGTTGAACGCCAGACCTGAAATAGCCGGCGGCGCCCTCTACACATTTAAGCTCGACAACCCTCAGTGGCAGGTTGATGTGGATGTGCCTGCATGTATCAGTGCCGGTACAGATCCTAACACTGTGCTTCAGACTGTTGCAGCCAACTTCGGTGGATCTTACATTTCAGACATCAACCTCTTCAATAAGGTTTACAAGGTAATGTTGCAGGCCGGTCCTGAGTACAGAACAGATGAATCTGCTCTTGACAGGATGTTCGTAAAACTCAGCAACGGTAAAATGTCACCTCTGTCGAATTTCGTCACCCTTACAAGAGTGTATGGAAGTGAGTCTCTGAGACGTTTCAATATGTGCAATGAAATCAATGTCAGTGTAAACCCTGCTCCAACCAGCAGCTCCGGTGATGTGGTCAAGGCCATAAGGGAGTGTGCAAAGGAGTATCTTCCAACGGAATATACAGTTGATTTCGGCGGTATGGCGCGTGAGCAGAGTGATGGAGCGGGACTTATTGGAGTTCTGTTGCTCTGTATGTTCATCATATACCTGATACTATCGGCATTGTATGAGAGCTTCATTATCCCATTCTCAGTATTGTTGTCAGTTCCGTTCGGACTTATGATGTCGTATCTGGCTTCATACCTGTTCGGCATGGAGAACAATATCTATCTGCAAACAGGTGTAATCATGCTTATTGGACTTATTTCAAAGACCGGTATTCTTATTACTGAGTTTGCCGTTCAGAAACATGAGCAGGGAATGGATATTGTCTCCTCTGCCATTGCTGCTGCGGAGGCACGTTTGAGACCTATTCTTATGACCGTTCTTACAATGGTCTTCGGTTTGTTCCCTATGGTTGCTGCAACAGGTGTAGGAGCAAACGGCAGCCGTGCGCTTGGTTTGGGTACTGTTGTGGGTATGACATTCGGTGCAATTGGTCTGCTTCTCTTCGTTCCTGTTCTTTATGTCTTTTTCCAGACATTGCAGGATAAATTCTCAGCAGGAAAGCATAATGAGGATGATGAGGAAATTGTTGCAACCATAAACAGTGAGGAGAAATAATTAGGAGGAAATGCTTATGAAACGAATATTATACATATCAGTTTTGGCTTTGCTTGTAGCATCTTGCGGAATATGGGGAAAATACCACAGGGAGGTTCCTGTTCCAGATAATGTTTTCGGCGATTCGCTTACTGCAAATGTCCGTGATACAATTGTCTCTCTCGACAGTACAATTCTGAATACATCATTCGGAGCTATTGGCTGGAGGGAAATTTTCAGGGATCCATGTTTGCGGAGACTTATTGATACTGCTCTTGTGAAGAATCAGGATCTGTTAACTGCACATGAGAATGTGATTCAGGCTGAAGCTTCTCTTACTACTGCACGGTTGTCATATTTGCCTACTGTGTCATTGGGAAGTTCTGCATCACCTGTTGTTACATGGAATCAGGGCGGTGATTTCTCATATTCGGGAGCAGCATATGCAAGTTGGCAGCTCGATCTTTTCGGCCAACTTACCAACAGGAAGTGGGCCGCAAAGGCTACCAAAGAGCAGATGAAGGATATGGAGCAGGCTGTGAGGGCTTCCCTTATTGCTTCCGTTGCAAATTGCTATTTCACCCTGCAGATGTATGATGCTCAGATGAAGGTTGCCCTTGAGGCTCGTGACAACTGGGAAAAGACTGTTGAGGTCATATATTACCTCAAGGAGTCCGGAATGACAACTGAGGCTGGAGCAGCGCAGATGGAGGCCAACTACCATGACATCTGTGCACAGGTCAAAAACTTTGAGGCTGCAATAAATGAGATGCAGAATGTCATTTGTTCACTTATTGCTTCTACACCAAAGACAATAGAGAGGACTCCTCTTGACTATAAGACCATGCCTGAAAAATTCGATTTGGGTATTCCTGTTGGTACCCTTCTTTCAAGACCTGACGTGAGGTCAGCTGAGAGAGCATTGGAGGCTGCTTATTATAACCTTCATGCATCAAGAAGTGATTTCTTCCCAAGCATAATACTTGGAGGATCGTTCGGGTGGATAGGTGCATCAGGAGCAATCAGTTCACCTGCTGAGTCAATTGCAGTTGGAACGGCAAATCTTATTATGAGCCTTTTCAATTCAGGAAAGCTCATGGCGGCAAACAAGGTTGCTTCAAGCAAGCAGACACAGGCCAGACTTGCTCTGGAGAAGTGTATGCTTGATGCAGGTCTTGAGGTGAACAATCTGCTTGTGACATATCAGAAACAGAGAGAGAACATTGAAATATACCAGAAAGAGGTAACAGCCCTTGCACGCGCTAGCGAGAGTACCGAGTTCCTTATGAAATATGGAACAACAACCTATTTGGAGGTACTCACAGCAAAGAATACTCTTCTTACTGCACAGCTTACGCAGTTGCAGAATCAGGCTGGTCTCTTGCAAACTGCAACTTCTCTCTATCAGGCGCTTGGCGGAGGAGCGGAGTAATAGATGTCCTGTATCATAGGAAAGGGTAATAACAACAATATCAACGGGCCCGACTTGTTATCAAGGCTCGTTGATATTTTAAAGGTGTCACTTGGCACAGGCGGAGCTGTGCCATTGCCCCCTGATATTAATTGGCAGGCAATTCTGGAGCTTGCCAAGAGAGAAGGGGTTGTGGGACATCTTGTCGATGGCGTAAATATCCTTGCCGATGATGAAACTGCTGAGATTTCATTATATCTTCCTGAAAACAGGGATATAAAAAAACTTTACTTCAGCGCCTATCTTGCATTGGAGAAGGCCAATGAAAAAATGATTGGCAGAGCGGTGGAACTCACGGATTTCTTCAGGGAATCTGGTATATCCTCATGTATTCTAAAAGGGGTTGGAATGCTTTATCTCTATAGAAACCCTATGTTGCGGCAGGTAGGAGATATAGATATATGGGTAGATACCACAATGGAGAGTGCTGTGGATATTGTAAAAAGGCGTTGTGGAATCTCTCATGTGACCTATCACCATTTCAGTGCTGAATTCTTCGGCGATACTGAGGTTGAGGTACATTACAGGCCGGCATGGCTTTACAATCCTTTTAAAAACAGAAAGCTTCAAAGATATTTTTCGCAGATTTCACAAAGGGAGTTCATGCGCATTGGAGAAGATGGTTTTGCCTCGCCGGATATTGAATTCTATCTTGTTTTTTCTGCTGTTCATATTTACAAACATCTCTATGAACGAAATGTAAGGTTGAAGCAGTTTGTGGACTATTTACATATTCTTGCCGCTTCAACAAAGGAGCAGCGTAGTGAAGCATTTGCCTTTTTATGCTCTCTTGGACTGGAGGATTTTGTCGGGTATCTGATGTGGCTGATGAAGAAGATACTCAATATAGAGGGGGAATATATGCTTTGCACTCCTGTATGCAACAGAAGACGTCCATTGGGTGAGATGATTTGGCTGTACCCGTGGAAAATATGGCATTGGATATGGCGAAGAACATACGTTGCCTCAATTGCGGGATACAAAAGCGTATAACTGATTATCAGTTATCCTTCATGCAGTACTTCTTTATTGCAGGATAAGCCTCCTGAATTCCAAGTTCTCCCGATTTGCTCAAATCAATGCAACCTTTCTGGTTATCCTTAAGATAGATCAGTACAAGACCTCTGTTGTAATAGGCCTCTGCCAGGGCGGGGAAGAGCTCAATTGCTTTAGTATATTGCTTTATAGCCTCAGGAAGGTCTCCACTCAGACAATGGAGGTTACCCATATTGTAGTATGAGTATGGGAACTTCGGGAAAATTTTTGCAGCACTGTTCATATCAGAAATGGCTGCTGTATAATCATATTTTTTGTATGACTGATCCTGTACTCTTGCTCTGGCGGTTCTTGTATTGTCAAGTGAGAGAATCTGTACATTGGTCTCCATACTTGAGATGAAATCAATCATTTCTGCCTGGAGAACGCCTCTGTTTATGAAGTAAAACGGTTCCTTGCCATTCAATTCAATTGCTTTTGAATAGCATTCAAGAGCGGAATTGAAGAGGTTCTGCTCTCCATAAACCACTCCGCTGGCAAAGGCTTCAAGTGATTTGTCAACTCTCTCCACTCTGCTGCTATACTCCTGAACCATGGCTTCGTACTTGCTCAAATCGTCAGGACTCTTTGAATCATCTTTGCGTGCCTCAAGTGCCAGGGGAACAGGAGAAACTGCTATGAAACCGTCAACTCTCTTATCTTCGTAGATGTTCTCCAGCGCCATGAGTACTTTGGTGTCGGTTTTGAGGTTGAATTTGAAGAGAGGTTTGAGCTTAATGTTGACATCCCTGTTCTGGAGGAGCTCATTGTTGAAATCCTTCTTGGCAAAGTCTGCATCCAGAGCCAGAAGATTGTCAAACTTCTTGGTTGTATCTGCAAACATACCCATTGATGAGGTATCGTTGCTTTTGGCTCTATATTCTTTCACCTTTTTTTCGGCGGTTTCATAGTCGTGTTTAGCACTTGCAAATTGCCCTAGATGATTCTTTACGTATGAGCGGTTATAGTATGCCTTTGCAAAATCAGGATAGAGCTCAATTGCTTTGGAGTAGTCGGTAAGTGCATCCTTGTACATCCCCATTTGCAGGAGGACTCCGGCTCTGTTGAAGTAAGCAAGCACATTCTCCGGATTTACATTTATGACTCTGTCGTAGTCATCCAGCGCCTTTGCGTAATCACCTATCTGGCTCTCGAGAATAGCTCTGTTGTAGAGTGTGAGTGCGTTGCCCGGGTCCTGCTCAAGAACTTTGTTGAAATCCTCCAGCGCACCATTGAGTTCCATTGCGTCGAACCTTATTATTGCTCTGTTGAAGTATGCGAATGTGTTCAGAGAGTCAAGCTTTATGGCCTGGTCAAGATCTGCAAGAGCAAGATCATTTTTTCCCTGCATTGCATATATCCTTGATCTTCTTATAAAGCCTTCAGGATCGAACATGTTTAGGTTTATTGCTGTTTCATAATCTTCCAGGGCCTTTGTAGTGTCCTTCAGGTAAAGATAGCAGGCACCTCTGTTCAAATATGCATCAGCTTCATCCGGAACCTTCTTTATAAACCTGTTGAAATCGGATATTGCTTTTTCAAAGCGCTGGCTGAGGAAATATGTGACTCCGCGGCTGAAAAATAGTCCGTCGTAGCTTGGTCTGAGATCAATTGCCTCCTGAAGGTCCTTGAGCGCTTCGTCGTACTTGCCGGTGCGGCTGAGGGTAATTGCTCTGTAATGGTATGCAGGCGTATATACCGGATTCAACCTCAAACTATTGTTAAAGTCATCTTCGGCGCCAATAAAGTCTCCGAGATTGTATTTTGCAATGCCTCTGAAGAGAAACGCATCGTATGAAGTTGTGTCAAGCCTTGCCAGCATATTGAAGTTGTCAATTGCGGAAGCATATTTCCCGTCAATAAGCATTTGTCTCCCACGCATATATAATTGGTACAGATTGTACTGACCGAATGCAGCACAGGAAATGAGCAGTGCAACAGTTGCGAGAAAAAATTTTGTGCTGGGCTTCCTTCTTGACATGGGACGTTTTCTTGGCGCGATGTACAATTTCCTTGCCTATTTCTTTCTCTTGAAAAATCCTTTGTGGTTTTTCTTGGCCTTTCTCAGAGAATATGCGCTTCTGACCAGTGCCTCATCTTTTGCAATATACTTCACTGCAATAGCTGTTAGAATGGCACATACAATTGGGAAAACTGCTGTAATTGAGAATGCAACTCCGCTCTCCTCCCTGAAGAATATGACTGCAATCCAACATTGGAATCCAATAAGTATCAATATGTTGAGAATGCTCAACTGCATTTGTACCATTCTATCCTTGAATTTGTAAATGGTTGTTATGGTAAGGCACAGGGTTGCAACAATGAATGCAATGAGATACCCGCTCTGTGTATATTTTACCACCATATCAGGAGTATAGCAGAATTTCGAGAAAAAAAGAGAAATCAGCAATCCTGCAACAATGAGCAGGAAAAGTGTCTGTATCCTTTGAAGCATGTTATATTCGTTAAATAGATTGGCAAATCTACGAATTTTATTCTTATCTTTGAAAGTTAAAATAGGAGTAAAGTGTATATAAAGCAATAATACGTAAATTATGAAAGCATTTGATTCGTTTTTGGTATTGGCAATTGCATTTGTCTGTGTTGCCTGTTCCGGAAAGAAAGAGGGTGTGGAGGTTATTCCATTGGTTAAAACAGAGATTGTAGGTGAATCCGCCTCAACCATGGTCAATGATTTTCCTGGGAAAGTGAAGGCAGCCAAGGATGTAGGTGTATCATTTAAAGTGAGTGGAACTCTTCAGTATTATGCACTTAAGGAGG
>DCHN01000036.1:0-581 GCA_002315995.1 Bacteroidales bacterium UBA1751
ACCTACTGCCCTCTGAAATTCTCCCTCATGAGAGCATGCGAGGGGAGAGTCTGGAGCTTCTTCAACCGCTACGCAGATCTTGATATGAGCGCATACTTAGATTATGCTAGCGGAGAGAACCCTTCCAACCGTATGCCCCTCTACGTAAAGCCAAAGTGCAAGCTCTCAGTAACCGACCTGGCCAACATGATGCGTGACCACTATGAGAATACACCTTTTGATATGAGAAAAGATATCGGTGCCGGAGGTAACGAGACCCCTTACCGCTGGAAAAACTCCAACTGGAGTGTTGACGGTGTGGCCTACTGCAACGAGCGCCCAATATGCACCCAGCAAACAGGATTCTGGTTTGTAGGGCAGGCACGCGGATGGCTCCCTTCACCGGTTGGCGGCCTATTCTGGTTTGCCGTTGACGATGCCGGAACATCACCTCTCACCCCTGTTTACACCTGCTCAACCGCCGTATCATGGCACTATGCATTCGGGAACGGAAGTATGCTTGAATACTCCCCAACATCAATGTTCTGGCTCTGCAACCGCATAGCCCAGTTCGCCTACACCCGCTACAACCCAATAGGGCT
>DCHN01000036.1:654-13554 GCA_002315995.1 Bacteroidales bacterium UBA1751
GAAGCAGACAATGCTGCAATGAAAATAATCTCTCAGGCGGGTGCTGTAAAATTTCTAACAGAATTTTCCATCTCACAGGCTGATGCCCTCTTCGAAAAGTGGGACGCCCTTGACAAATATCTGCTGGTAAAGTATATGGACGGCACCGTTAAGAATCAGATGCCCGCAGCACCTGCCTCCAATACTCCGGCATCAGGTGATGCCGCTGCTGTTGCCGCATCAAAGGGCATCGAAGTCACCCCATTCGTGAACAACGGACAAGTGAACTACATCCCCGTCTCCCCACAGTGGCCCGGCTACAGCGAAAAATTCAAGAAAGCCATAGTTGACGACACCGGCACCCACCTGAAAGTGAAATAATGGTTTCATATAATAAAGCATTTATGTATATTTGCATTATAATATGATAGTATGAAAACAGAAAAATCACATCAACTACCAACAAAACTCAAAAACCAACTATCGACTGTAGGAAAACAGATAAAATTTGCAAGACTAAGAAGAAAAATATCCCTCGCACAACTGGCAGAAAGAGCCGGATGCTCTGAACTGACACTGATCCGCATAGAAAAAGGAACTCCATCGGTAGCCATTGGCACATACGCAAGGGTGCTATATGGCCTTGGCCTGTCCGACGACCTTCTGTTGCTTGCGCAGAACGATCCCGTAGGCAGGAATCTGCAGGACATGGAGCTGAAAAACAAAGGAAAGGAAGAGGAGGAATATGATTTCAATTGACATACTGGGAGCATTCGACTTCCTGAGCAAAGAGATAAAGATAGGCACTCTCCATTATGAAAGATTGAAAGGAGACGCAACATATATCTTTGAATACGAACCATCCTTTCTAAAAGTTCTGCCAGGAACCATATTGAGCCATGACATAGGCCTTTTTATGGGGAAACAGTCCACAAGAGGAAGCATATTCGCATTCCTTTCTGACTCCTGTCCCGATAGATGGGGAAAAGCACTCATAGACAAAAGGGAGGCACGCTACGCAAAACAACTGAATCGCAGCCCAAGAGTGTTTGACGATTTCGGTTACATGGTCCATCTGGACGACCGGACCAGAATGGGAGCATTGAGATTCCAATATGACGGCAAATACATTGGAACGGATTTCCAAGGCAACAACATTCCAATTATCGCGGACCTTAAAGATATTATACGTGAATCGCAAGCATACGAAAAGGCCATATTGGAAAACAGAGAACCGGAAGAGACATGGGTCAATAACCTGTGGAACCAGGGATCGTCCCTCGGCGGAGCGAGGCCAAAAGCGAATGTATCTGACAATGGCATCCTTTATATAGCAAAGATACCGTCAGTGAAGGACACTTACGATATTGCACTATGGGAGCATTTTGCATCAAGACTGGCGCATAAGGCTGGAATAGATGTTCCGGAAACAAAAATAGCACATCTGCCAACCTCCGAACACCATGTACTGCTCTCCAGAAGATTCGACAGAGAGGCAGACCGGAAAATTCATTACGCATCCTCCCTTACACTTACTGGTTTGAGAGATGGGGACGGGGCTGGAACCAACAATGGATATATCGATATTGCAAACACTATCATAGGGGACGCGAACATCACTAATCCCCAAAAGAACCTGGAACAGCTGTACCGCAGAGTAGCCTTCAACATAATGATAGGGAATCATGATGATCATTTCAGAAATCACGGATTTCTTCTCACGAAAAAAGGTTGGACGCTTTCACCGGCATTCGACTTGAATCCAACGAACATGATGTCACAGAGTCTGATGATTTCAAGCACGAGCAACGAATCATCCATCAATGAGCTTCTGAGAGAATGCGAATCATATTATTTGGAAAAACAAACCGCAGAAGAAATTATGGAACAGGTTAGGGATGCAGTCGCATCATGGCGAGAGACAGCTCGGGAAACGGGAATCTCTTCAAACGAACAGACAAGATTTGCAAAAAGGATGGATCTCTTCATTAACAAGAAGTGACCAACCCGTGAATATGAGTTTAACCTAACAGCATTTAAGATATGAGCTACTCAAAAAAATATACGGTTACAGCACACGAAATGGACTACAGGTACCTCCTCACCCCCGACGGTATGCTCCTCTATTTCCAGGATACAGTTGCCTGCTACCTCTACGAATATCACCTCGCTTCATTTGACGTTGACAAACTGGGACTGCTCTGGATAGTTTCCTATTTTGACCTTCACGTAATTAAAGGGAAGAGACCATACTGGTTTGAAGAGACCGAAATAAAGGTTTCACTCTCTGAAATATCCCCACTCAGGGCATTCTTCGATGTGGAGATGTACACCCCGCAAGGCGAACTCTATGCAACCGGGTCAAGCTCCTGGAGTCTTATTAATTCCGAAAAAAGATGCCCAGCCGAATGCCAGTCAGTACTGGAAAAGGCAGGTATGCTCAATGGCGCTGAATGTATGGACGAAGCAAAAAAGGTCCGCCACCCGCGCCTCCACCAACTCAAGAGCGGCGAACTTCTCTGGGAAACCGTACACAAGACAGGTGGCAGGGACTTTGACCAGAACATGCACGTCCACAACAGGGTCTATACCGCAGCCGCCTTCAACTGCATTCCACAAGAAATCTATCGCACCAAGCAGGTGAAAAGCATCAATATCAAATACGAGCGTGAAACCTTCATAGGCGACGAAATAATCTGCCGCACCTACGAAGCACAATCGCCATCCGCTCCAGCACCTGTGTCTGAGCAGGCAATCCCAGCAACCACACCATCTCAAGCTCCTCAAGCCACTTCATTGGAGCAGGCAGTCCCTGCAACCACATCAACTCAGGCTTCTCAAGCCACTGAACTGGAAAAGGCATCCACAGCAACCGTGGCAGAACAGGCCCGCTGCACCAACGGAAACAGGAGTTTCGTGCACATCCTCAGCAACACCGCCGGCGAAGAGGTCTGCCGCATAGAAACACAATGGGAACCCAAGCTCAAGCAGGCAATGATAGAAGACCACCTCCGCCCTTAACCCCACAGCCGAAACCATTATCGTTGGCCAGACACGGGCGTTGGCCAGACACGGGCCACCCGTATCCGGCCAACTTTTCGAACTCTTGGCCACCGCGGGCCACCAGCATATTTGGGGCAGGTGCTATTTTGTAGTGCCTACCTGCCCCACTGGAGATAGCTGGGAGGCCATTTTGCGGGGCAGATCCACAGTGTAAAATGGCACCTGCCCCAAAAACATCCAGGACCTGCCCCAGACCCCCCCCCTTTTTTAGAGAAATCACCCAGTCCACAATACGCTGTGAACTGGGTGAATCTAATTAAAAACAGTTGAGCCTTATTGCAGCCCAAATGCAAGCTGGATTATTCAACAACAATATCTCGCACGCACCTTACCTGATATCCTGAGCAGATATTTGTATAGGAAATATTGAGTTTACCATGAATGGAAGAACTGAATGTTGACATAATGCCATAGAACTGGAAGTTGGTAATGACATCCGATGACTTCTTGCACTGGTACCCTGTTGAAAGGGCAATGTAGTTCATCTGGCACTCGCCAACGTAATCTGTAAGGTCACCTGCCTTTGCCGCATCCACTGTAAGTGTATTATATGAACCGGCACCTGCAAGAGTAGTCTTGTTTCTCAAACCTGACATCACATATTTGAATCCGGCAGCATTTGCATTTGCAATGGTAGAATATTTGAGATCTGAATCGTAGAAGAGAGCTGAATCAGCAGCAGCAACGAGCTTTTCACCCTCAGCCTTGGTTGGAATATGCCACCCCTTAGGACATATACCCTGAGTACCCTCAAAGTCGTCGAAGTTATCCTCAGTAATGTTATCTGTACCAAAAATAGCATAGTAGTCATAGAGATAACCATACTTCTCATTCTTGGCAGATGTTGCAGGAGTCTGCTCCAAAGATGCAGGATAGCTGTACCATATATGATTGTCTGAAGTTGCATCGGCAGATACGCTCTTTCCAAGAGGAACAAATCTCAACGGCTGAACCATCCAAACTTTACCATTGTCCAATGTATCAATATCATACTTGATATGGTCATAGAGTATATAACCCTTGTCAAGATGCTCCTCAAAAGGAACCTCATACTCACCGCCACCAAGTGTACCACCATCTGACCAGTTGGTAATTTCACCTGAAAGGGTAGCATATACACCATCTGTAGTAACCTTTGCATTAATTGTATAAGTATATCCCTGTTTGATTACAGCAGAAGGAATACCTGTAACAAGGGTGCTACCACCCTCAGCCTTCACTACAAGACCGAATGAACGCTCCTGAGGAACAACAATTACACGGTATTTCTTGTTTGCCTCAGTAGCCTCTGCCTTAATGTCAAAAGGAGTGCTTGTCTCATCAGGAGTAACTGTAATGAGCTCACCCTCGCCGCTGGTATTTACCGCAATGTTTGCCTTTCCAACGAGATCCTTAACAATTACATTCTCAACAGGAGCACCAGCCTCATTGCTTATGTTAATAATAATCTGGCTCAAATAGTGCTTGAAAGGAAGAGAAACGGCTGTAACCTGAGGAAGAACATCATTCTTTGCACCAGCCATGAAATCTGAAGCACCCGCACCTGTACTCTGATCAGCAGCTACCGTGAATGTAGTTGGCATACCTGTTGCAGCATATGGATAGAATGCAAAGAGAGAGCAGGTCTCGCCACCCTCGGCATACCATTTCAAATCCCCCTTGAAGGACTGCCTTACAGCATCGTATGTAAGACACGCATTCTCAGCATAGACACTCTGATCCTTCTTTACAATCTTGAGTCCCACCTGGTCTCCCTGCTCAAAGTTTGTTGATGTAGCACGGGTAATAACAGGAGTGATCTCAACTGCAGGGCTCTCCTGAACAGGAAGCTCGCTCTTCTGGCATGAAACCGCCGCAATGGCAAATGCCGCAAGAATAAAAATTGATTTTTTCATTTGACTTTATTTTAAAGTGTTAATTATTTAAATTCTCAGAAATTGTATCCCACCTTCAACTGCGAGATCCATCTGCGCGCATTACAAGGCTCAGGCAAAAGAGCAGCCTCTCCACCTGCCTTACAAACCTTCCCACTTATAAGCCCCTCAGAGAGCTCGAACCATATCCCAGGCTTGAAATTGAAACGAACATTCAAATTGCCACCAACCTTACCGCCCGTATTGTATAACATACTGCTCAAGTAGTTCGCAGCCTCAAAATCGGCATTCCCCTGAACACCGCTCCTGAAGTCAACACTCCAAAGAGAGTTCCCATAATATCCATTACCCCAGAAGAGCTCCGCCCCAAAATCCACCATACCAAAATGCCATACCGCATTGGCATCACCCATCCACATCTGCATATCATTGCCACCCGAGAATGGATATTTTACAGTAGCAACAGAGTGCTGAGCCTCCCAACAACCCTTCACCTGAAGATTAAACCCCTTGGTATCGTAGTTGTACTGCACATTAACCCTATGAATCTTCCTATTGAAAATCTGATTGCTGCCAAGATTCCTCACGGTTGTTACACCGCCCTCGGTAACCTTGTCAAGCAACTGCTCCCTGTTGGTCTGATCAAAATAACTTCCAACAAATCTTATGGCATGCCTCTCATTGAACTTGTAACCAAGCCTCAAAGCAGTCTCAGTTGAATGGAACTTATACCAGATAAACTGCTTCTCACCAGCCCAACCATCTGAATATACCCACTTGAACTCACCCAAGAACCCACCAACGGAGTACTGCAAAGCAAATCCATTCGATATCTGCCCAATTGGGAACCCCTTCACACCAGCCTCGCTCAAATGAATGGCGCTGTTATCCCAAATTCCATACACACCATACGAGTTACCCTTGTCAATGAACGCATAGAGAACATCACCCGTTGTACCAATCTGCTCCGCATCAACATTCTCACTATCTTTCGACAATATGTAGCTCAAACCCAAAGCCCAATTGTCACTATGGTACTGAACCGCCGGAGCAAAAAGAATATGAAGCCCATAATTCACATGCCTCAGATCCTTTCTCTTGCTGTAATTTGAACCACGGAAATCAATTTCACCACCCAATCTCCACGAATCATCAAGATCAACGGCAATATTTCCATCAAAAGTATATGTCTGCAACGTCTTGCTCCCCGGCGTATACTCCATTATATCAACCGGATAGAACCCCGGATTAATGAACATTGAACCGCACATCTCCTTACCCTCCTGGTGCTCGAACCCAAAGAGCCCCCTCATTGAAAAGCCCCTCAGATGCATGATGCTCTCCGCCTTTGCACCCGCCTTCCAGAGTGATGAAGCGCCCCAACTTGGCCGATAGTCTCCGTTCTCAATGGTTCCGTAAGCCTCCGCGTATGAAATGGCCAGCGGCTTCCCCTTTGCCGCGGTATCTATTGCACTGCGCAAACCATTCGCATTCACCGCATCATTCCACAAATTGCCCCTTACCACCCTGCTGTACGGCTGGGCAAAATATGAAGAGAACTCAGCCTGCGAAGAGACACTCTCATAAGACTGTGCATAAACAGCTGTAGAGAGAGCCATAACGGCTGTAAATATCAACATTGCAACGCCAATCCTGTGCATTGCAACCCCTTTTTCAAAAATCCTATTCATGCAATGACTGTTTGGTTGTTTCATATAAATCAGTTGTACTGTTATTGGTATCAACAAGTATCTCATACCCCTCAGAGAGTGTTGCCTCCGTATTCACATATCTAATAAGAGAGTGCCCCAGGTGAGTCTGGGAGAGAGTTACGCTTCCAGCATCTATTTCCGAAGTGAACCTCTTGGTATTGTTCGTTGAAGAACCATTGAAGACCTCAACCGCATCAATCACCCAATCAAAAGGAAGAGCAACAACCGGATTGTGGGAATCACCCGGAGTCTGCTTTATAGCCTCCGAACGCTTCACATAATCATCAATGGAAATGCCCCTGCTCCTGAAGATCAACACTCCCGGAGAGTTCACGGACATTGTGTAGGCATTCGCCTGACCGGTCTTTATTACAACCTCCAGAATATGGTCATTCCTAATGAGATTGCCCGGAGCCGGATGATATGAAGTATTGGTAAAGTATGTTGAGTTGTAACATACAAAGTACTCCGCCTTGTTCAGATTCACAGAGAGCGGATACTGCGCACTGTGGTCAATTGCTCCCGTAATAGAGAGAACGGCATCCTCACCCGGCTGCAAAGGATAATCGCTGCCGCTTCCAGGGAACCTCCAAACAGCCTGCAGCACAGGTATGAAATCCTGATATTTTATCTCACCGGTAACAGGGTCTTTCTCTATCCACGGGTTGTTGGCAATAGCATTGGCAGGCGAAATGACTCCAAAACAGAGCGAATCAAGGTACTGCACCTTGCTGTCGTTGTTGTGCAGAATGACATACTGGTCTGCCTGGTATGTACCCTCAGCAGGTGTCTTCTTGCACCCACCGCAATAAATCTCCTTTATGACAATGGTGCCGCTCTTCGACTTCTTCAGCTCCACCGGCATGATTTTGCTGGATGTAAGCTCAACCTTATCGGCAGTGCCATTGAAGATGTAATCACCGCTCTGGCCGCTTATTGAAATCCTGTACATTCCGGTAGGCAGTGTGAACACCGCTATTCCCTCCTCACTGCTCTCCTTCTGGTAAGCATATCCCAAATTCACATCCTCCACCTTAACGTTAAGCGGATCTTCAGACTCAAACCCCGAAGGATACTGGGCAACCACTGTAAGGTCAAACTTGGAACCGGCATAGAAATCCGGCTCCTGCGTTGTGCAAGAAACGGCAAGGCACATTGAACAGATTGCATATAAGGCAACCAGCAACCTCCCCGATGCTCTTCTCCACATAATGAAACAATTTGTATTTCCGGTCATATTTTGTTCTGTTTTAATCATATTTCTCTAAAGCTTTATTCTGCAGGTGAGTCCGTAGTAGAAATCAGGAGTGAATATTGCAGCCACACCCGTTGCCATGCTGGTTACGCTGGTACGTGAGTTGGTGAAGTTGTTTGCAAAGAAGGAGAGAGAGACATGTTTTCCTATCTCCTTAGTAACGGAAAGGTTGGCACTCGCATACGCCCCATACCCATCCTGGTCGAACGTGTAGTCATTTGCCGGATACATTATAAGGTTCTTGTACTCCGGATCCTCAGCCATGGCAGATGTAAAAGGCGTCACATTACCATCAAGGTCCATTATTGCAACCGGCAGGAGCTTGTCAGTACCGCCGGCAGGAATATTTCTGCTTCTCTTGAGCACAGAGACCTCAAGCCTGCAGGTAACAATGAGTTTGGCCTCGGTAATATGGGTAATTGAGGTCAGATTGGCATCGAGCGAGTGGCTCTTCTTCCCGGCAACCACCGTTGTTGAATTGCCCCCATTTGGATATATGCCAACATACTGATACGACCTGTTTGGAAGTGAGGTGTGTGACCATCCGTTGTTATAATAGAAGGCATAATTCCTATCTGTAAAAGTTGTATAGGTATATGCGGCATCCAGCCTGAACGATGTTCGAATAGCCTTTATTTGAGGGAAATCAACCGTAAGCTCAGCACCTGCCCTCTTCACAGGTGACCCGTTGTCAGGCTTGCTGTTCTTCACAAAGGTCCTGTCACGCACCTTAAGCTCCATCTCGCGCCAAACCTGGTCATCCGCACCACGCAAATAGACCATTCCTGTCTGGTTATCGACCATTATTTGCGGATTGTCAGGCATTGTGTAGTCAGAAGGCACCTTGTAAATGTCATAACTGAATGGAGAATATACCGAAGATATCTTATACGGATTGCGTGTTACATTGTAGAACCCCACAAGCGAGAAGTTGAAATCTCCCAGCGAGAAGTCAACGCCCAACTCGGAGTTCTCCGAACGCTGCCACTTCAATTCATCATTGTACATAATTGAATATGGCTGGGTATAATAGACGTATGAAGATGAACTCCCATGCGAGAAGCCGAAGGTCTGAATATCTCTGTACTCCTGTTTAGGGTAGAGAATATAGTAGGAAGGCAACTTCTCCGAGACTCCCCAGCCACCTCTTACCGACACACGCTCATTTATCTGCCACTTCGCATTGAAACGAGGCGAGAATGAGTGCGCAGGCGAATAGTCACTCCCCTTCACATAGACATTCTCCATACGCAGACCCGCTGTAACCTGCAGCCCGAACGGAAATGTGAAATCCTCCTCAATATACCCTGCAACATTATGCATATACGGATAGTCTGTATATGGGCGCGGCCTGTATCCGTTTGCCGCAAGCGAAGGGTCTTCGTAGTACTCACCCTCTCCAACATTGCCATCGGCCCTCCACTGCACACCGGCCTTGAGGTTGCTTCTGTAACCGCCCCACCTCTTGTCAAGAACATACTTGAGAGAGGCAGCATAATCCAACTCCTTGGAGTCGGTTATCTGGTCAGAATAATATGTAAGAGGAAGTCTGGAAGCCAAATAGTACCCCTCAACCTCCGAATGCACAGCCGGCTGGTTTGAAGCAGATGAATTGTATTTGTGATACCTCTGTTTATTGTCGGTAAAGTTTGCCGAACCCTCCAGTTTGAGGCTGGTTATCCACCCCGCATTTATAAGCCACTGAAGTGAGACGTTACCCCTGAAGTTATTGTCGCGAACCCTCTTGTACTCTCCGCTGTATGCATCCGGATCATCCTCGCTGTTCATTCCACCAAGGTTGCCTGTAACTCCCGCCTCGAATCTGAATTTCTCCGCAAACGTATTGGAATACTTCAAAGAGAGCCCCTTCCTGTTGTACGACTCGTATGGCGAATCGAGCTTCTTTGTAGCCTTTGTCCACTCGGCGCTCACATTGAGCGTTCCACTCTTTTTGGAGAGATCTATACCCTTTGACGCAGAGACCTGATATGTCCTCGGATTAATGGAGAAATTGACATTCACCGGAGTGCGTCCCGTTTTTGTATGAACCTTAACCATACCGGAACCAAGGTCTCCATACTCGGCAGAGGGAACACCGGAAATAACCTCAATGCTCTCAATATTGTCAACAGCTATGCTTCTTGTGTCAACTCCGCTGAGTTCACCGAAAGCCGCATTGTTTCCCATTCTAACACCATCTACTTCAACCGCCGTTGAAAAGCTCGCATTTCCAGCCTCGGTTCCACCGCTTCTTATAGATATAGTCTGGCTCGTGGTAAGGTCAGGATTCACGGTCTTTCCTCCAGGAAGGAGTGCGGTCATATCGGCCATATTGCTCACCTGAAGATGGTTAATTGCATCCCTGCCAATGTTGTGAGAAGTTCCTATTCCATCCTTTGGCTTCTGGGCAGTTACCGTAACGCCCTCAAGCGCAAGAGTATTCTCCTGAAGCTTTATTTCAACAAATGCAATATCCTTTCCGCTCACGGTAACGGGAACCTCGAGCGGAGCATATCCCAGCAGCTCCACCTTTATGGTATAAGTACCATTTGTAACTCTATTTATGCTGAAGGCTCCATTTTCATCAGAAATTGACCAGTTGGCCCCAATTTGAAGAGCAACACCCTGCAAAGGCTCCCCGGTAGCAGCATCAACAACCCTTCCCTTTATGGAAAAATCAACCGGTGCAGAGAGCAATTTTATTGTAAAAAGAAGAAAAAGTGGCAAAAACACCAAAATCCCGTATGCTTTTTTTACCATATCTATGATTTTATATTTCAAATCGTAATCAGCAATAAAATGCCATATAAACCTCAAAGTTATAAATAATTACACTATATTTGCAAGACTTAAAATAACCTTTTATGAAGAAAACATTTATCCTTACTTTCATTTTTATATCAACAAGCATCCAAACCCTCTTAGCAGACGAAGGAATGTGGATGGTAAACGCCATAAATCGCGCACTTGAACTTCAAATGCAAGATAAAGGGCTGAAGATGAATGCAAAGGAGATTTACAATGCCGACTCCGTATCACTCACCGACGCCATTGTCTCACTCGATTTCGGCTGCACGGGAAGCATGATTTCGCAGAAGGGACTCATGATTACAAATCATCACTGCGCCTACGAAGATGTCCACAACCTCAGCACACCTGAATGCAACTACCTTGAGAACGGCTTCTGGGCAATGAACTCCTCCGAAGAGGTATATATCCCCAACAAACACGCATATTTCCTTAAAAGAATAATTGATGTAACCGACGAGGTCAACACCCTGATTGAAGGATACAAAAAGGCCGGCAAACCATACGGCTCAAGGAAATTGAGCTACGAAATGGAGAAACGCTACAAAACCGCCGAACTCGAAGCATCGCTAAGTTCAATGTGGGCCGGAAGCAGATACTATATGATGCTCTACAGCGTATATTCAGATATCAGACTCGTTGCAGCACCCCCTGTAAGCATAGCAGCATTCGGAGGTGACATTGACAACTGGGAGTGGCCCCAGCACAAATGCGACTTTGCAATGTACCGCATCTATATGAGCAAGAGCGGGAAACCGGCAGAGCACAGCAGCAGCAACATACCCTTCTGCCCGGAGAGATGGCTGCCCATATCCACCAAAGGCTACGCACCCGGTGACTACACAATGGTGCTCGGCTATCCCGGTAGAACCGACAGATACTCATCAAGCGCAAAGGTGGCCTATCAGCAGTCGCTCTCCTACCCCATTACAAACGCACTGCGCGCCGAACAGATGAAAATCATTTCACAATGGATGGAGCGCGACCCACAGGTAAGGCTGAAATACTCCAACATGTTCTTCATGCTCAGCAACGTGGCGGAGAACAACGAGGGGCTGGTTGAGTGCTGCAGCAGGTTCGGAGTCATTGACCTCAAGAAGGAGGTGGAGAAGCGCGAACTGCTCGCAGGCAAAACAGCAACGAAAGAGAATGCGGATATCATTGGCGCACTGGAGGAGGCATACAAAGCCATTGCCAGTGCAGAAAAGAACCTCATATACTACAGGGAATCCCTCATTCGCGGCAGCAACCTATCTCTGGTGGCAATGAGGCTGCACAACACAAAAAAGGGAGCCCCTGCCATTGACAAGCTCTACTCCGAAATGGACCTGCGCGTTGAAAAGGAGCGCCTCAAATTCTCAATTCAAACCTTCTACAACAATGTCGACAGCGCTATGTGGAGCCCGTTCCAGAAAGAACTCTATTATAAATTCAGCACTGCCGATAGTCTTTGCCTCCACTCTCTGCTGAACCATCTCTGGACCGAGAGCCGCATGACCAAGGAGGACAACATCTACAGGTTCCTCACCGAAGCCAACGTTGGAATGTATAACAAGGCTGTTGATAAGGCAAATATTCAGGAGCTCGGAAGACTATATACCAGAGCCCTCTACAACTCAAGGCTGGAGCGCGGAGTTGAACAGTACCCAGATGCCAACAGCACAATGCGCCTCACATACGGCACAGTTGGCTCCTTTGTAAGAGATGGAAAGGAAACACCTTGGCAGACCCTCAGCTCAGAGATTCTGACAAAGGAGGACACCACCAGCCACGACTTCACCCTAAATGACAAATGGCGCACCCTGCTTCAAGGCAACCAGATACCGGTGAACTTCATCACCGACAACGACATCACAGGCGGCAACTCAGGCAGCCCCGTACTCAACGGCAAAGGCGAAATCATTGGCCTGGCCTTCGACGGCAACAAGGAGTCCCTGGCCGGAGACGTCTACTGGGTTCCGGAGTTCACCAAATGCGTATGCGTTGACATCCGCTTCGTCCTCTGGACCCTCAAGGAGTACGCCAACATGGAATACCTCCTCAACGAACTTGAATTAAATTAATCCCCGCTTGCACTACTCTTGGCCACCACGGGCCACCTGTATCCGGCTCGGCCACCGCAGGCGTTGGCCAGACACGGGCCACCCGTATCCGGCCAACTTTTCGAACGAATGACAATATAGGTGTTGCCCAACGGCTCCGGTTGAGC
>DCHN01000036.1:13584-14041 GCA_002315995.1 Bacteroidales bacterium UBA1751
AGAAACGGACGCTGCGGAACTCGCACTTATATGTTTGCCTCGCGGCAAACATAACGTTACTCAAACAGTCCTCGCGTTTTCCCCGTTTCTCGCAACGCCGCGCTCAAAGTCGCCTTTTGGGACAACACCTATATAGTTCCTTGTTTGCCTGCTTGCCTGTTCTGGAATCAGGGAGCGGAAATCATAGCTTGGAAACGGGTGAAGAGTTCACGATGAAGGTAAGGAAGAGCGTAATAGATGTCTACTGCAAATGCAGTGACGGGAAGCGTATTCTCAATGAAACACAAAAATTCTAAAAAGGACTTATAATTAAGGATCTAAATTAGAATCTGTGTTTAATGCAGAAAAGCATGGTTGAATATAGAAAGGCGATTGGATATTTTAGATCCAACCGCCATCGTAACTTGTTTCGGATGAAGTATTATTTTTTCATGTAACCGCACTTAGGGCATACTCC
>DCHN01000022.1:0-8671 GCA_002315995.1 Bacteroidales bacterium UBA1751
TTGAGAAACATTCTGGCATTCATCATTGGAGCCATAATAGCAGGCTGGATATGTCTTGTTTCACCAAGTCAGACAAGCGAGGAGTACTGGTTCATCTTCCTTTCAGGAGCTATTGGAATATGCGCTATGATTCTACCCGGTATTTCAGGAAGTTTCATTCTGCTTCTGCTTGGGAAGTACAAGTTCATAATGGATGCTGTTGCATCATTCAATATTCCAGTTCTCATTGTATTTGCCTGCGGTGCATTAATTGGAATTCTTTCATTCTCCCGCTTGCTTGGATGGCTGCTCAAGAGATATTATATGTCAACAATTGCTCTTCTCAGCGGCTTCATGCTGGGCTCACTCATTAAGGTGTGGCCATGGAAGGAGCAGGTGGTGAATGAAATAACTTCGGCAGCCGGGGAGAAGGCCCCTGCAGTTGATTATCCGGTGCTTCCCGGAACCTTTGAAAATATCACAGGTCAGAGTGCACAGATTTCACAGGCAATAATATTCTTCATTATTGGAGTCATTATTGTTGCAACAATTGAAGTGGCTTCAAAACTGGCGGAAAAGAATCAAAAGGTAAAATAAAATAATAGACATGAAATCAATTTTCAAATTTGCAGCAGCCGCTTTTACTGCGGCAATTCTATTGGTAAGTTGTAGTGGAGGTGATTCCGGCACCGGCGGCGGTGGAGGAAGCCTCTCAACAGCGTGCAACATCAAGAGCGCATCCCTCGAATACAACCTGAACCCCAATCTTGGCTCAACTGTTACTGCCACCATTAACGGTTCTATAATATATTTCACAATACCGCAGGAGAGTACTGCAACTGACCACGTTCTAACCTTCTCCAATGGAAGTGGAAGCAAACTTTACGCCGATGGGCGCGAAATAATCTCGGGCGAAACACACTTCAACATTGAGAACGTTTCAAAATTCAAAAGCGTAGCGCCAGCTGGAAACTCAATAGAATATGATGTCCTCGTTAAAAGGGGTATCCACTACCTAGACCTTCAGGTATATAATTTTATGAAAACCTTCAGTATTCCAGGCGTTTCTATATCAGTATCAAAGGATGAAAAGCTTGTCTACTCTTCTGGCTATGGTTATGCCGATGTTACAACAAAGCAAAAAGTCACATCAAAAACTCTCTTCAGGCTTGCCAGCATGAGCAAGAGCCAGACTGCAATTGCAATAATGACCCTTGTAGAGCAGGGCAAGATAAGCCTCAGCGACAAAATGTTTGGCAAGGGAGGACTCCTTGAATATCTTGGAACGGATAATCTAATTTCGGGTGCAACAGCCGTTACCGTTCAGAACTGCCTTGAGCACGCGTCCGGATGGAGTTACAACAACGACATTGACCCATTCTTCACCGATAATGCCAAGTACAAGGACAAATCAGCCGAAGAAAGGATCAAACTCATAATAACCACCGAAAAGATGTCAAGCGTTCCAGGCTCAAAATACTCATACAACAACGCCAACTACGCCGCGCTCGGACTTGTAATAGAGCAAGTATCAGACATGAAATACGAAGAATACATGAAGAAGTACGTATGGACACCTGCCGGAGTGAGCGACATACATGTAGGAGGCTCAACAATTTCAGAACTCAGGGAAAACGAAACCCATTATTATTCCCAGAATTCATCAACAGGATACGGCAACGACTTCAAGGTGATTTATGCGCTTGGAGGCCTTATTGCCTGCACAGATGAACTGATGCAGCTTATGGCGGCAGTGGATTACGGAACAAATGTTCCAGACATACTTAAAGAGAGCACTCTTAATGAAATGTACACTCAGTCAACAGCCTACACCAGATACGCCAAAGGCTGGAGAGTCAACTCACCATCATACCCAACTTGGGCTTCATACCACACAGGAAACCTCGCCGGAACTGCAACAATGTGGGCTAGAGGAAAGAATGGCGTAAGTTGTGTAATGGTTTGCAACTCAAGAAGCTACATCACTGCATCCGGAGGAGACATTGACGACTACATCTTCGACATTCTCTGCGAATTCAACTCACACTCATGGTAATTCCAATTATGCAAAACAAGACTCAAACAATCAAACCATATATTAAGGCGCTACTTGCAATACTCTGTTGCACTCTTCCAATTGTGGCATCTGCTTCTGGAGAGTCACAAAGAGAGCGTTTTCAGAGCATAATGGACTCTCTGGAATCACAAACCCAGACAACAGTAGCAGAAAGAGTTCTCAAAATTGCCGATATGCGACTTGGCACCCCATACGTTGCAGGGACTCTTGAGAAGGAGCCCGAATCACTTGTAATAAATATTGTTGAAACAGACTGTATCCTCTTTGTTGAATCATGTCTTGCAATGGCTATGACAATGAACAGGGACTATGATGATTTCAAGAGCAATATTCAGAAGTTGAGATATCGCGGAGGTGTCGTTGACGGCTATGCAAGCAGAATCCACTACACAAGTGAGTGGATAAAACAGGCTGAAGCAAGAAAGGTTGTAAGGGAGATAAGCAAAGAGATTGGAGGCTCGCCCCTTGACCAAACCTTCAGCTTCATGAGTACACATACAAAGAGCTACAAGCAACTTGCAAACAATCCAGCTGAGGTAAAAAAAATCGCCGATGTTGAGAAGAGCCTCAACACAAACGATTATTACTTCATTCCGAAGAATCAGATTCCAGCCGTTGCCTCAAAAATCAGGAGCGGTGATATAATATGCTTTGTAGGAAGCACCAAGGGCCTTGACATTGCACACGTTGCAATTGCACTCTGGAAAGATGGCCAACTCACATTCATGCACGCCTCAATGAAGTACATGAAAGCAGTTATTGAACCGCAGAGCATTGCCTCCTACTGTAACTCAATGAAGAGCAACCGCGGAATCCGTGTTGTAAGAATTCTGTAAGGTAAACGGGCTGGAATCGAATAATTTCTAGCCCGTTTACCATTTATTGAACATCAAACAGCAGTTTATCTCCGCTGGCACTCACCTTTACACTCTGACCGGAATGGAGTTGGTCTGAAATAAGCATTGACGCAAGAGCATTCACCACCTCCTTCTGGAGAAGCCTCTTTATAGGACGCGCTCCAAAGTCAGGATTGAATCCCTTTGAGGAGAGGTACTCCATGGCAGATGGCTCCATATCCATTGTTATTCCCTTCTCATCAAGCATGGACTTGATTCCGGAAAGCTGGAGTTCAAGAATCCTCTTTATATCGCTCTCAGAGAGTTTCTCAAATATTATTGTCTCATCAATACGGTTTAAGAACTCCGGCCTCATGCTGCGCTTTAACAACTCCATAACCTTCTCACGCCATCCATCCGCCCCGGCAGCAATGATATCAGAACCAAGGTTGCTGGTCATTATGAGAATGGTGTTCTTGAAGTTTACCACCCTACCTTTGCCATCTGTGAGGCGACCATCGTCAAGAACCTGCAAAAGCACGTTGAACACATCCGGGTGAGCCTTCTCAATTTCATCGAAAAGCACCACTGAATAAGGTTTACGTCTCACAGCCTCTGTAAGCTGGCCACCCTCATCATAACCCACATATCCCGGAGGCGCACCTACAAGTCTTGTAGCTGCAAAGCTCTCCTGATACTCGCTCATATCAATACGGGTCATCATATTCTCATCATTGAAAAGGAACTCCGCCAGAGCCTTTGCCAACTCAGTTTTACCAACACCGGTTGTACCAAGGAAGAGAAATGAGCCAAGAGGTCTCTTCTCATTCTGGAGTCCGGCACGAGAACGTCTCACAGCGTCACTCACGGCAGCAATGGCCTCCTCCTGCCCCACTACCCTCTTATGAAGCTCCTCCTCAAGATGAAGCAACTTTTCGCGCTCACTGCTGAGCATTCTCTTCACAGGAATACCTGTCCACTTTGCCACAACCTCAGCAATGTCCTCCGGATTAACCTCCTCATTGATGAGCGGAGAGGGATTTGACGCTATCTGCTTAGTGAGCGAGTCTATACTCTCCTGCAACTTTGCAATCTTACCGTAACGGATCTCCGCCACCTTGCCGTAGTCTCCGGCACGCTCGGCAGCATCAGCCTGAATTTTGAGGGAATCTATCTCCAGTCGGGACTTCTGAACGGAATCAAGCAATTTCTTCTCACCTGCCCACTGCTGGTCGAGCCTGCTCTTCTGCGTGCGCAACTCCTCAAGCTGCGTAGAAATTTCATCGAGCTTAGGGCTCTTGCCCTCACGCTTAATGGCCTCCTTCTCAATTTCAAGCTGTTTGATTCTGCGGTTGAGCTCATCAATAGGCTCAGGAACAGAGTTCATCTCAAGCCTCAGTTTTGAAGCTGCCTCGTCAATGAGGTCAATGGCCTTGTCTGGAAGGAACCTGTTGGTAATATACCTGTGGCTCAAATCCACCGCCGCAATAATGGCGTCATCGGTTATCTTAACCTTGTGGTGGTTCTCATACTTCTCCTTCAAACCTCTGAGGATAGATATACTCTCTGCCACTGAAGGCTCATCTACCATAACCATCTGGAACCTTCTCTCAAGTGCCTTGTCCTGCTCAAAATACTTCTGGTATTCATCAAGAGTTGTGGCACCCACGGTCCTGAGTTCACCCCTTGCAAGCGCAGGCTTGAGGATATTGGCGGCATCCATTGCACCGCTGCTCTTACCTGCTCCAACAAGTGTATGAATCTCATCTATATATAGAATAATATCTCCATTGCTTGCAACGACCTCGCTCACAACGCCCTTAAGACGCTCTTCAAACTCACCCTGGTACTTTGCCCCCGCAATGAGAGCACCCATATCAAGACTGTAAACAATCTTTTCCTTGAGATTTTCGGCAACATCGCCATTTACGATTCTCTGAGCCAATCCCTCGGCAATAGCTGTCTTACCAACACCAGGCTCACCTACCAGAATCGGATTGTTCTTTGTTCTTCTGCTAAGAATCTGAAGAACCCTTCTTATCTCTTCATCCCTTCCAATAACCGGATCGAGTTTGCCTTCACGCGCCCTCTGATTCAGGTTAATTGCAAATCTGGCCAATGCGCTCTCCTGCCCACCGGCACCCTGCTGTGTATTGTATCCGTTTCCATTCATATCACAAATCTCCTTTTATTTTTCTGAAATAGATTACAAACCATTTGCCACCCAGCACATTACGACAATTTGGCACTTAAATGCGAAGTGCAGTGGAAAGGAGGGGTACAACTCTGCCTGATTGACAGAAAAACAGATAATTGATGAAAGGAAGGAGTGCCTACAGCAGAGACTTCCTATAATCGCTCGGGCTCATTCCAGTTTGTTTCTTGAAGAATTTCGAGAACTGTGGAAGCCCGGCAAAATGAAGTTCCAATGCAATTTGCAACACGGTGATCTTCATATCGGCCAACTTATTTTTTGCGAATGAAACCATATAATAGTTCAGCCAGTAGCCGGGAGCCTTGCCAGAGGTGGACATCACGCAGCGGTACAGGTATGACTTGGTTATATTCAATCTATCTGCATAGAATGATAAATCATGCCTATTCAAATAATTGTTTTCAACCAGAGTGAAGAACTGTGAGGAAATCGATGGACTGAGCATTGTTTCTGACTCAATCTTCTTTTTGAAAGTTTTGTACAACGGCCCGTAGAACAGGGCCAACGTGACTTGCTTTGCACACATAAGATTGTTGGGATTGCCACCATCTGATGCTATTCTTTTCATCACAGAGACATAGACATTCAAGCCATATTCCTGCTCCTTTTCAATGCTGACCACGGGATTTGTTATAATGGAAGATCTTATATCATTAAATTTCAATGCTCTCATATACATATCTTCCATAAACTCGTCTGAAAAGGCAGCACCGCGTTGCACCGCTCCCTTGCCCAATACATGTATCTTTATACTCTGCCCTTTGAGATAGCCTATAAGGCTATGCCCGGAGACTTTGTATCTTTCCCCGTTAACTTCCACGTATCCTTTTCCAGAAAGGACCTCTATGAAGAGATTCTCTGAGGCTACAAATTCGCAATTGAGAATAGGATTTAGCTGGTACTCATCCATTAAAAAAACCTGGTCACCTATTCTGTGATCTTCCTTGACTTCTTTCTTAATGATTTGATCGAAGTCAACCCTTCTGAAATTCCGTTTCATTCTGCAAATATAACAAAATACAATTATTGGATAAACCTTAGGATATAATGGATAATATGAAAATGCTGGTAACGGCATACCTTTGCAGCCGAAAAATAAAAATAAAATAATTATGAAACGATTTATTTATGTTCGTACTGCAGTGGTTGCAGTTGTTATTGCCCTTACATCATGCGAGAAATCTGAAAACTATCCTTCAAATCTTAGCGGAACATGGAGTTATGAAAATGCAAGTAGCGGTTATTCTGGAGAGTTGGAAATTGAGAATATTGCCGGTGGACAGTATGCTACTTTCGAGCTCGATAGTCCTACTGAAACCGTTGCATCAATTGAAGGATCTTTCATCTATGATGCGTCAACAGGCGTAGGTACAATTAATAACAGCGTTGCTGGAGGAAGCACCGTGCTTGTTCAGGCAAAGAGAGGATCAGATAGCAAACTTGAGGTTTCCGTATCAAAAATTATTTCAGGAGGCAGCGAGCAATCTTTCTCCGGTGTATTTGTAAAGGAATAATTCTTTAGCGAACTAGCGTCCTTAAAAAACAGACAAATCCCTGTAACCTATCACATAAGGTTACAGGGATTATTTTATAAATGCAGTCAACATGAAATGGGACAATAGCATATTTGTAATTATCTTTGCAATATGAATGGTCTCAGTGAAATAATGATCTCACATGCCAACCCGGCACAGGTGGCGGGGTTGTCGAGATTCTTCAAGACAGGTCCGGGACAATATGGTGAGGGTGACAAGTTTCTTGGAATAAAGGTGCCTGTTACAAGAGAGGTTGTGAAGGTGTTTATTCAGGAGAACAAAACTTCCTTAACGGCAAAAGGTACCCAAAAGTCCCTTGAAGATTTGTGGAAAGAGATTGCAAAAGATGACATCCTTAAGGATTTCTCCTCAGAGTATCACGAAATAAGGCTGGCCTCTCTCCTGCTGCTGGTTCAGATATACAAGCATGCAAAAAAGAATCCGCGACTGCAGAAGGAGTGTGTGGATTTCTACTTGAGCCATACAAAGTATATCAATAACTGGGATCTGGTGGACTTGAGTTGTTATGAGATTCTTGGTGACTGGATTCTTAAAAATATCACTTCGGAGGGATGTATCTCCAAAGAGTGCGGCAAGGATAAGCGACATGCAGAGAGTTCCATGGTTCTCTTTGAGTTGGCCAGAAATGGCAAGACAATATGGGAACAACGCATAGGAATAGTTAGTTCAATGGCACTTATTAGAGATGGAAAAATTGACGAAACATTTGAACTGGCACAAATATTCCTTGACAAACCAAAACCTCTTCATGACCTTCTGCAAAAGGCGGTAGGCTGGCTTCTTCGTGAAACAGTGAAACAGGATGAGGGGCGGTGCCTGAAGGAGTGGCTCACTCCTCGTTGTTCAACAATGCCTCGTACAATGCTGCGTTATGCCATTGAGAAGTTTACGCCTGAGGATAAGGAATTCTTTATGAACTGCAAGATGTAAAGTAAAGTAAAGTAAAGTAAAGCAAAGCAATAAATAGCTTCTTAGATTCACTTAATATAATTCTATCGCCATGTTGGACGTAATGATTCAAGACAAGATCTGTTTCCTAGAGATGAGGAATGAAGACAGACTCAACTGCCTCAGCGAGAAGCTGTGTCAAGAGATTATTGATGGTTTGAATTTCGCCTACTCATCTGAATGTGTAGGTGTTGTAATTGCCGCACGCACCAACAAAGGCGTATGGAGTGCGGGGCATGACATAAAAGAGCTGCCAACCGGCGGTGGTGATCCATTGGCATACGATGTTCCAATGGAGAAGATGCTCAGAAAGATTCAGGATCTCCCTATTCCTGTAATTGCATACGTTACAGGAACTGTATGGGGTGGAGCCTGCGACCTCTGCCTCTCGTGCGATATGATAGTGTCTGTTGATACGGCAACCTTTGCAATTACACCGGCAAAACTTGGTATTCCATATAATGCTTCGGGTATCATGCACTTCATAAACCAGTTGGGAATAAACAAGGCCCGCGAGATGTTCTTCACCGCAAATCCCATTACGGCGCAGGACGCCTTGAACGTTGGCCTTCTTAACCATATAGCACCTGCCGAAGAGCTGGAGCAGATGATTAACGAGAAGATTCTCAACCCTCTCAGGAAGAATTCAATTCTTTCAATTAGCGCAATAAAGCGTCAGTTCAGAGTGCTCAGCCAATCAACCAGTGTGGTGTCATCCGAAAACTTTGAAATGGTGAACAACTGGCGCGAGAAAGTTTTCAGAGGACCTGATTATTCGGAAGGTGTCAGATCATTCCTTGAAAAACGCAGCCCTAACTACAAAGGAAAGGCAAAAGATCTGGACGTAGAGTAACAATAAAGAACCCCGCTTTTGGCGGGGTTCATTGCATATAGTCTGGATTCACTAAAGTCCCATTTTCTTCCTTATTGCAGCAGGAATTGCATCCTTGTGAACAAGATAGCAAATGGTGTTTGACTTTACATACTCCAATGACATATAGTGGTAACCGTCGGCATTGCGGCGTTTGCCCCAACTGTTCTTTGTAATGTAGTACTTTAC
>DCHN01000022.1:8752-13779 GCA_002315995.1 Bacteroidales bacterium UBA1751
CTTCTCTGACGGCTCTCCTGAGTCTCAACCTTCTCAACTACACGCTCCATAATTTTTTCAGAGTGCTTGATATCAGTATCTGTATATAGAGCAATGCTCTTGCTGAAATCGTAACCGTTGTTTGTAAGGTCGCCATCCCAGGCAACTGTATAACCGCTCATAATGGCATTGTCAAGAACCTCAATGAACTCGTCCAACGGCAGGTTGTACATAAGAGCGTGGTCCCAGTTGTCAGGAATCTCGCAAGGAACCATCTGGTAGAATGGATGGTGTGAGAAGCTTGTAATCTCAACATAATCATCAAGGTTAATTCCAAGGCTCTTGAAGTATGTAAGAGGAGTGTACTCCTTGCCCTCCCACTTGAATGTTGCAGGAACCTTTCCAAGATATGAATCAACGGTTGCCTCAAACATTGCCTGAGGATATCCCTCCTCCTTGGCCACAGCAAGCTTGCTGAGTTCATCCATCCACTCAATGAGGTGCTTGTGATAGTGGCGTCCGTTAGGTGAAACATACTCCATACCCGGATAAAGCTTCTCAGGCATACATCCATACTTCCTATACACATTAATTGCAATGTGAGGAATGCTGCCAGGTCCAACGTTGCCCTTGCCGCGGCGGATATAGTTGTCGCGAGTCCTCTCAATATAGTTGTTCCTTACAATGAACATCTCTGAAAGGTCAAGTTCAGGACCGCCCTTTCTGAGTACCTCGCTCTCAAGCATTGAAGTGGTACCAAAGCACCAGCAGGTACTTGAGCTTCCCTGGTCCTTTACCGGTGTTGCAGGGTTCTGCTTTACAACGGTGAATTTGTATTCATACTGTGCAGATGCGCTGAAGCTCAGGGCCACAAATGCCATGCACAAAACAAGAATCTTCTTCATAATAAATTTCTATCTCCAGTTGGAAATCAATTAAAGGCCCATCTTTTTGCGTATCTGGGCAGGGATACAGTTTTTATGCACCACAAAGCAAATGGTGTTTGCCTTAACGTACTCCACTGACATATAGTGGTATCCAGTTTCGTTGCGGGCATTGTACTGGGTTGATGTGCGACCTGCACCCCACGAGTTCTTTGTAATATAGTACTTGACGCCCTCCTGGTCCTTTGCAATACCAACAATGTGCTCAATGTGGTCATCAACAAGGTCAAAGGTCTCAAACCTTCTCTGACGGTTCTCCTGGGTTACCTTACCCTCCTCTACCCTCTTCTCGAGCTGAGCGGTATGCTTTACGTCGAAATCGGTGTAAAGAGCTATCTCCTTGTAGAAATCATAGCCGTTGTTTGAAAGGTCACCGTCCCAAGCTACTGTGTAACCCATTTCAATGGCATTGTCAACGCACGCCATCCACTCATCAAGAGGCAGGTTGTACATCAGACCGAAATCCCAGTTGTCAGGAATCTCAACAGGAATCTGCTCGTAGAAAGGATGATGGCTAAAGCTTGTAATCTCTACATAGTCATCAAGGTTAACTCCAAGGCTCTTGAAGTATGTCATTGGAGTATACTTCTTTCCATTGTACTGGAACTGGGAAGGATACTCGCCGAGGTACTGGTCGAGAACAGCATTGAAAATCTTCTCAGGATAACCCTCCTCCTTCTCAACAGCCAGCTTGCTTATCTCCTTGATCCATTTTGAAAGGTTGCCGTGGTTATGAAGATCCTTTGGAGAGTAGTACTCTATTCCATGATATACAGACTCCGGAACAATACCATATTTTTTCCAGCAGTTGAGAGCCATGTGAGGAATACTTCCAGGTCCTACGTTACCCTTGCCGTGGCGGATGTAGTTGTCGCGTGTTCTCTCAACATAGTTGTTCCTTACTGTGAACATCTCTGAAAGGTCAATATCCTTCACGCCAATCTTGCCTCCGCTTACCCTAATTGCTTCACTCTCAAGGAAAGAGGTCATACCAAAGCACCAGCAAGTACCTGTAGCCGCCTGATTCTTAACCTCGGTGGCAGGCAGACGCTTCACATCAGTAAACTCATATTTGTACTGCGCGCTGAGTGAAGAAGCACCCATAAGAGCCAGCACCGCAATTGCAAAAATCCTTTTCATTGTTGTATCTGTTTTTTATTTTTTCACTTGCAATAGATTGTTGACATCTATTTTATTCCAAGCTTTGCCTTCAACTCCTTTGAAAGGGCAGCCTTAGGAATCACAATGTTCATTGTCTTGTACTTTACATACGGGAATGAAGCATACCAATGACCTTTGTACTTGCCGGTAGGACCCCAAGAGTTCTTTACCATAAAGTATTTGTTGCCGTTCTGGTCCTTTGCAATACCGTAAATATGCATTCCGTGGTCATCGGTAGTTGTCTTGAGATCATAACCCTCCTGACGCATCTGCTCAGTAACCTCAAGCTCTGCACCAGGTGCATCAAGATTGTTCAGAATTGCCTTTTTCTTCTCAGGATCTACACCTACCCAATGCTCCTGGTCAGAGCCGGCAGCCTCCTCGTTCTTCTTTACATCCGGAGCAACTGCAAGCCCGTTTCTTGTGAAGCCTGTTTCAGAAACATCTGAACCCCAAGCAATGGTGTAACCGTTCATTACAGCATCCTCCATAACCTTCATGAACTCATCAAGAGGAATGTTGTATGAAAGAGTATTTCTCCAGTTGTCGGCAACCTCCATTGCAAACCATGTATAGTAAGGATGATGTGTGAAAGATGTGAGGCCAATGTAATCCTCGCTCTTTATATCAAGCTTCTTTGCATACTCCTTTGGAGTGTACTCCTTGCCGTCAACCTTGAACTTGGTTGGTATCTCGCCAAGATATGCGGCCTCAACGCCCTGGAATCCCTTGAGCCATGCTGTTGTAAGCTGTTTCTTGTTAGGTACGCGTACAATTGTCTGAACGTATGATTTCAGAACTGCACTAAGCTCGCTGTGAGCATGCTTCTCGCTACCATAGTTCAAGCCTGGCATCTCGCTGTTAGGAACAATACCATATGCATCAATTACATCAAAGACATCACCGAAGTCAGAACCCTGAGCGAAGTTGATATTGCCATCTCTTCTAACATACTCAACTGCCTTGTCTGAATAAGCCTTTGAAACAACGAACATCTCCGAAAGGTCAAGTGTAGTGTCTGCAACACCCTTGCGGATACACTCACTCTCAATGAAAGAGAGAGTTGAGAAGCACCAGCATGTACCGCTGCTTGCCTGGTTCTTGACACTTGTTATAGGATTAGCCTTCACTGTTGTAAAAACATAGCCCTCCTTCTTTGCCTCATCCTGCTTTGCAACATCCTGGGCAAAAGCCTGCCCCGCAAAAGCAAGAGCAGCTACCGAAAGAATAAAAAATCTGAATTTCATGGTTTATTAGTTAATTATATTGTTTACGCTTTAGAAACCTACAAATATAACAAAAAAAATCAAAACCGATTTCTAAGTAATCTTGTCATAGTCTAATAAGAGATGTCACTCCTGACATCTCTATTTTCGTTCAGGATACGAAATAATATCATATCTTTGCACGCATGAAAAATAGACAAACCAATATGAAAAAAACATTTCAACTTCTTGCTTTCGTAGCAATCTGTTCTGCAATAATGATATCTTGCAGCAAAGAGGATAAACAGAAAGTTAACGTTTCTTTGCTGTTGGAGGCAGGAAGCACAATTGAGAGATGGAAATACGATAAAGAGTACCTTCGTGAAGCTTTTTCCCAGTATAACCACGTACACACAGCACTACATGAAGCAGATGATGCAGAAACGCAGGTCGAGCAACTCAAAACTGCACTTGAATCAGGCGTAAAAAACATTGTCATCACTCCAATCAATTATGATGCAATAAATAGTTCAGGACTTCTTGAACAGTATCCAAATGTCAATATTATATGCCATAGCCGTCTTATTTTCAATAGTTCAAGAATTGACTTTTACTCTTCCTGCGACATTGAAGAAATAGGTAGGCTGCAGGCAGACTATCTTGTTCAGCAATATATGGCATCCGGAAAAGAGACAATGACTCTTGAAATGTTTGCAGGTCCGAGCGGAGACAATACCTCTACAGGTATTTTTGCCGGTGCGTTCCAAACGCTCAAACCACTTATTGACAAAGGATATCTCATTATTAAAAGTGGAAAGAAAGAGTATCAGCAGGTTGCGCTTCCAGAGTGGAGCCGCACAGCAGCCTCAAATGAGATGAAAAACAGGCTTGCAAATTATTATACAGACGAACTTCCCGACCTCATTCTCATTCCTAATGACGAATGCGCCATAGGCGTAATCAATGCCATTGACGAACAAAAACTCATAATAAAAAAATATCCTGCCATTACGGGTCAGGACAACAGCGAAGAGGGACAGCAATATCTTAAAGAGGGCAAACTTGGAATGACTGTTGACCTCTCTGTAAAGGAGATGTGCTACAATACGGCTATGGTTGTAAGCAGTATGTGTCAAGATATCACCCCAGCAACACCAAACAGTGTAAACAATGGTGCCATTGACGTACCTTTGATCAAGTGCAACATCAAGGCTGTTTACGCTACCAAGGCTAATCAGTAACACTGAATCAGCAACTGAGTTCAAAGGCAGGAAACAGAATCGAAAATGGACAGACGTTTTTTTCTCAAAGGCCTTGCCGGAACAGGAGTTCTGATTGCTTCATCCAAACTGCCTTCATTTGCCGGGACGCAGCAGCCACATATTGAGCACTCCAAATCCATCTTCTCACAGCGCGCAGACCACGAGAGACTGACGCTTTCTGTTTTCTGTGTAAACATTGGGTTGGAGAAACCTTTCTCCGCCCTTCACATCTCTGATACGCATCTAACAGAGGCATACGCTCACGAGAGCGAGAAGAAGCAGATACTCAAGGAGAAACAGACGGCTAAATTCGGAGGGATGCAGGCGCAGGCACTTGCCGATTCCCTTGCCTGGGCAAAGAAGAACTCAGATTACATCATCCATACCGGAGACATCATAGACTGGCAGAGCGAAGCCAACTTTGACCTCGTGAAAAACTGTTTCGGCGAACACCTTTTCGGCTGCCTTGGCAATCA
>DCHN01000041.1 GCA_002315995.1 Bacteroidales bacterium UBA1751
TTGCGTTCGGAGTGGTCGCAGATTACCGGAACAATGGTATCGAGCCCTGTTTCGGTGGCCTTCTCCAGGAACCACTCATAGCGCTCCATATTCTTGGTTGGGGCAACGGCCATTGTGAGGTGATATGGGTGTGCGCCGAAGCCTGGAATCTCCTCCTCAATGCTGCAGTTGACCGTTTCCTGATTCTGCCCTTGTCTGTGCTTCCCCTTTTTGGAGTTCTGCTCCTGAGAATCATAACCGGTAGAGTCAATACGGCATTTGAAGAGGTTGCCGCTGCCGTCAATGACATTTATGATATCGCCCTCCCTGTGGCGCATCACCTTTATGCAATGACGGCTCTCCTCGGCATCGAGTGCCATTGAGGAGGAGCCGTTGAATTCTCTGGAAGCGAAATAGAGTTCCATTATTTTATTACTCCCAGTTCCTTGCCAATCTTTGTAAATGCGGCAATTGCACGGTCCAAGTGCTCCTTCTTGTGGCCTGCGGAGATCTGAACCCTGATTCTTGCCTGACCCTTTGGTACAACCGGATAGTAGAAGCCAACTACATAGATGCCCTCTGCAAGGAGTTTTTCGGCCATCTTCTGTGAGAGAGGTGCGTCATAGAGCATAACTGCACAAATTGCACTCTGTGTAGGTTTGATGTCGAAGCCGGCTTCCTTCATCTTTGCAACGAAGTAGTCGGTGTTCTCGTGGAGACGGTCCTGGAGTTCGTTTGTGCGGGCCATCATGTCAAACATTGCACATCCTGCGGCTGCAACCATAGGAGGAATTGAGTTTGAGAAGAGGTATGGTCTTGAACGCTGGCGCAGAAGGTCAATAATCTCCTTCTTTCCCGTTGTGAATCCTCCAACTGCACCTCCGAATGATTTTCCGAGGGTTCCGGTGTGAATCTCAATCTTTCCGCGAAGGTTGTAGAGTTCGGCAACACCGCGTCCAGTCTTTCCTACAACACCTGCAGAGTGTGACTCGTCAACCATTACCATTGCGTTGTACTTCTGTGCAAGTTCATATATCTTGTCAAGAGGGCATACATTGCCATCCATTGAGAATACTCCGTCTGTTGCAATGAGGCGGAAGCGCTGTGCCTGAGCCTCCTTGAGGCACTGCTCCAACTCCTCCATGTTGGCGTTGGAATATCTGTATCTCTTTGCCTTGCAGAGTCTCACTCCATCAATTATTGAGGCGTGGTTGAGGGAGTCTGAAATAATTGCATCCTCCTCGCCCAGAAGTGGCTCGAAAACTCCTCCGTTTGCGTCGAAGCAGGCTGCATAGAGAATTGCATCCTCAGTACCGAAGAACTCGGCAATCTTCTTCTCAAGTGCCTTGTGCAAATCCTGTGTTCCGCAGATGAACCTCACGCTTGACATTCCGAATCCTCTCTCATCGAGAGCCCTCTTTGCTGCCTCTATGAGCTCCTTGTTGTCTGAGAGCCCGAGGTAGTTGTTTGCGCAGAAATTGAGTACGTCTGCACCGGTGCTGACCTTTATTTCCGCCCTCTGTGGAGATACTATTATTCTTTCGTTCTTGTAAAGTCCTGCCTGCTCTATTGAATCAAGTTCGCTGCGCAGGAATTTCTGAAAATCCGTATACATTGTTGTGAAATTTTTGATTGTTGTCAAATAACGGGCATGCCTGTCCACTTACAAATTTACATAATTTATGAAAATCTTCAATAACTTTGTGACTCCAATGGAGCCGAGGATTAAAGTACGAAACCGAGCATGAAAATTTCAGATCTGCACATAGGCGAAAGCGCCGCCGTAGTTGAGGTTGGCGGTCAGGGCGATGTCAGGGGATATTTGCTCAGCATGGGCCTTATTCCAGGTGCCGGACTCCGTCTGGTCAAGAGGGCGCCAATGGGTGATCCGCTGGAGATTCAGATTCAGGGATATATTCTCACTCTGCGCAAGGCAGAGAGTGAAAATATTGAAGTGGAACGTATGATGCCTCAGAGTGAATCAGGAAAATGCCGTGGATGTGCCTTGTATTCGGAAGGAGGATGCAACGCGTCAGGTTGCGGTGTTTCCGGGTGCACTGTTGGTGAACATGATTCAACCAATGAGAATTTTGCATATAATCTCACTCTTCACGAGCACAACTCCCATCCTGGATATGGTGAGGAGGGAAGGTTTCATATAGAGGGGGAGAATGCCCCCGCACCAAAAGAGGGTCTTCTTACCTTTGCCATAGTGGGGCAGCTCAACAGTGGAAAGACATCTCTGTTCAACCTGCTTACAGGAGCAAACCGGCATGTGGGCAATTTCCCCGGGGTAACCGTTGAACGCGCTGAGGGCAGAATCAAGGATTTTCCGGAGAGTGTTGCTGTAGATCTCCCAGGGATATGTTCGCTTTCAACATTTACAAAGGAGGAGAGTCTTGTAAGAAACTATCTGCTTGGTGAGAGGCCTGACTGCATAGTAAATGTTGTTGATGCCGGAAACATTGAGAGGCATCTCTATTTGACCATTCAGCTTATGGAGCTTGAGATTCCAATGGTCCTTGCTCTGAATATGATGGATGAGGTTACCGCCAATGGTGGAAGCGTCCGCGTCAATGAAATGGAGAGGATGCTGGGCATTCCTGTGGTTCCTATATCAGCTGCAAAAAATGAGGGTATAGGTGAGCTTATGGAGCATGCCGTACATATTGCAAGGCATCGTGAACTCCCGCAAACACCTGACTTCTGCAACCACCATACCGGGCGAGGCGCTGCAATACACCGCTGCATACACGGAATAATGCATCTTGTGGAGGATCACGCCCAGAGCTCCAACATCCCACTAAGATATGCCGTAAGCCGTCTGGTTGAAGGCGATTCCAACGTAGTCACCTCCCTTGGTCTCGATGGAAATGAACAGGAGATGGTTGAGCACATCACTCTCCAGATGGAACAGGAGCACGGAATGGACCGTCATGCCGCCATGGCGGATATGCGATACGCTTTCATAAGGGAGCTGTGCGGTGCAACTGTAATTCATCCCCTCGAAAACCGCGATTTGCTGCGCAGCAGACGCATTGACAAGGTACTTACTGGCAAATGGACAGCAATTCCAATTTTTATTGCCCTCTTCGCTCTCATGCTCTACCTGACGATAGATGTTCTTGGTGGTCCATTGCAGCGCTGGCTTGATGGAATCATATCCGGTGCTGGAAACTATGTGGGAGGAGTGCTTTCCTCATCCGGAGTGGCCCCTGCAATATCTTCGTTTGTGGTTGACGGTGTTTTTGGAGGAGTAGGTTTCGTTTTGAGTTTCATTCCAATAATATTGCTCCTCTTCTTCTTTCTCTCAATGTTCGAAGATAGCGGCTATATGTCACGCGTGGCTTTCATAACCGACAAGCTGCTTCGTAATCTTGGCCTTTCAGGGAGAAGCATTGTGCCTCTAATAATAGGTTTCGGCTGCTCTGTTCCGGCAATAATGGCCAGCAGAACACTTCCATCTTCAAGAGACAGGAAGATGACCGTGCATCTTACGCCGTTCATGAGTTGCAGCGCAAAGATTCCTGTATATTCATTCCTTGCCGCTGCATTCTTCCCGGGCTATGGTGGAGTGGTTATGGTATCTCTCTATTTGCTCTCAATAGTTGTGGGAGTGGTTGTGGCACTTATATCCAAGCGCATATACGGCAGAGGAAAAACTGCTCCATTCATAATGGAACTGCCAAACTACAGGGTTCCGCGGCTTGCAAATGTGGCTCATCTGTTGTGGGACAAGAGCAAGGACTTCATACACAATGCCTTTACAATTATTCTTGCCGCAACGCTTGTTATATGGTTCCTTCAATCGTTTGATTTCCAGTTCAACTTCATTGCTGCATCCGCTGTTGCTTCTGATGCAGCAACCTCTACTATTCATGGTGCTGAAGCCAGTGGTGTTGCCTCTGCCGTTGCCGAAGGCTCTCAAAGCATTCTGGCATATCTTTCCGGGCTCATTGCTCCGCTGTTTGCCCCACTGGGACTTGGAGACTGGAGAGTTGTCACTGCTTTGATTTGCGGATTCATGGCCAAGGAGAGTGTTGTATCAACACTTGAGCTTCTTGGCGCAACGGCGTTTCTCACACCTGTAACAGCCGTTCCAATGCTGGTCTTCTGTCTGCTTTACACCCCTTGCATAGCTGCCATAACAGCAGTGAAGAGAGAGTTCGGATTCAAGTGGGCCCTCTACCTGATATTCTTCCAATGCATTGTGGCCTGGATTGTAGCATTTTTGTCATATCAGGTGGCATTGCTGTTCTGAGTGACTCTCAAAAATAATTTGGTAATCTTTTCGTCTCCTTTTTGGTCTGTTTTTCGCTTCACTAGACTCCGAAAATTCTAAACCTTTTCCGGCCTCCGCTAGGCGTCTGATGACGCCTTTCCTTGTTTTGCATTGGCCACCGCAGGCCACCCGTGTCTGGGAACCTTTGTCTAGCCAATGCACGGCAAAAGGCAAGTGCCGCAGAAAACTCAAAATTTCCGCGGCACTTTTGCCTTTAGCCGCCGGAGACGATACATTCCGGAGGCGATGCCACACGGACGCAGAGTCATTCTTGCTTCCTTAAATTCACCTCCAAACATCCCGTGCTTTATAATTATCTGTTGCTATGGGTAGGCGTCGAGGTGAGGCAAAATGGCCTCACCTCGACGCTTAGCCTACACTGTAGGTATCTGGAACGCCGGTGGGGTGCATAGGTGAATTGCAGGAAGAAGAGAAGGGTAGTACTCTCAATTTAGATTACACTCAATGGCGGTGTTGATCACCACGTTTTCAGCAGCATCCTTAATTTTGCCGACTGGTACAGCCAGGGCCCTTTTTCTGTACCACTTAAACATAGGGGTATTGTTCGTGATGTTATCCAAAGGCGAACGCATGCGTTCGTAATTAAAATAGCGTGATGTATGCGATGATTTGATTTCAGAAAAGAAAAAGTAATTTGTTTTTTGTACATTTGCAAAACGCGTGTTTTGCGGTAAGGATTTCATTTTTCAAACGCATAATATTTTACACTATGATAGAGATTACTGACAGCAACTTCAAGGAGGTTGTATTGGAGGCTACAAAGCCAGTTATTGTAGATTTTTGGGCACCTTGGTGCGGCCCATGCCGCGCTCTTGCTCCAACAGTTGAAGAGATTGCAAACGAATTCGAAGGTAAAGCCATAGTTGGCAAGTGCAACTGTGACGAGGTTGAGGAGCTTCCTGCCGATATGGGAATCCGCAGCATTCCAACTCTCATCTTCTTCAAGGATGGCAAGGTTGCCGGAACCGTTGTTGGTTCAGTTTCAAAGGGCGAGATTGTTGAGCAGCTCAACAAACTTATCTAGTGTGGCGCACACGGTGCGGTTTGCATAGGTTGTACAATCTGACAAACATACTTGAAATGAGACGAACAGTTCTTGTAATAATGATTCTGTGCGGGGCTTTTACAGCTTCCGCACAGTTCGGTATAAAGGGAGGCCTAACAGCAAACTCACTTGATCTCTCAGTTTATACCTCCGATGGGGAAATCACAAATACCACCAAGACAACATTCCATGCTGGCGTTTTCTACAAACTTCCGCTCTCACAGTGGTTCACCCTGCAGCCGGAACTCCTCTATGTGCAGAAAAAACAGGGTCTCAGGGTTGAGGATTATTCTACTTCAAAGGTTACGAATCTTGAGGGCAAATTTGATTACATACAGCTTCCGGTAAATGTTCAGTTCGGGTTGAATCTTGTGGTTGCAAGGCCTTTCATTTTTGCCTCACCTTTCATAGGTTATGCAGTCTCGGTTGCGGATGCCCCTTATGGATATAAAGCATCTGACTTCAACAGATTTGCATATGGTGTTGGAATGGGTGCAGGTGTAGATATCTGGAAATTACAGTTCACCATTAAATATGGTTGGGATTTCCAGAAGAACGGTTCATCTTCAATGACTCCTGCTGAATACAGAAATGCCAAGAACAGAGGTCTTGACATATCACTGGGATTTTTCTTCTAATCTTGTATGAGGGTAAAGGGCTTGTTAGTTTTTATGGCATCTCTGCTGTTTTGTGTCGGTGCAATGGCGCAGGAATGGCAAGGTGCAGCCTTCCGTGCATCAGCTGGCATACAGTGGAAAGCATCATCAAGGGTTTCTCTATCGGCAGTGTACCAGATACGAACACAACCAAATTTGCAGGGGGTGGAGAGGAACTCCATTGCCGCCTCCTTAAAGTATAAATTCACAAAATGGTTGAGTGTTGGTACAGGATATACATTCATATCATCCTACTCCAGTGGTGGAGAAAACAAGTTGAAAAACAGGTTTTCTTTCGACATTTCCGGCGCGGTTGGGTTTGGTGATTGGAAATTATCATTGAAGGAGAACTTTCAGCTCAACAATAAATGCTACTCCATAAACAGTTACCAGGAGGCCAGGAATGACTTTAACCTGAAAAATATACTCAAGGTCAGTTACCAGGCTTTCGAAAAGGTTGTACCATACGCGTCGTTTGAGGCAAGACTGACGTTGAATGGCGCCAAATGGTGTTATGAATATGACGATTTGACCGGAACATACAATAATCCGCAATTCAAAGGTTACAACTCTGTTTACTTCTCAAGATTCAAACCAGCTGTTGGTTTGGAGTGGAAGATGGCCGAACATCACTCAATTGATTTCCGCGTAATGTGTGATTTTCTCAATAGCCAAAAAATCAAGGCAAGTTCCGACGGGAAGGAACTCACCTCAATCTCCTGGAATAATGATATCAAACTCTCTACCAGCGTAGGGTACACCTTCAGTTTCTGATTCCATACCTCACTCTCTCTTCCGCGCACACGAAGATTTATCGTGCCCCTTTGGATGCGATTGCTATAAATATTCATCGTAAGCGTCTCCGCGTTGATGTATCCGCATCATAAAGAAAGCAGGGTTACTGGCCCTGCTCGTTCTTTTTCCACTTGTCTGGGAGAAGATTGCGGTAGGTTTCTGCCGGAGATACGGGTGGAATGGTGACCGCATTATTCAGCACGTCAGAGATATAGTCAAAGAAATAGACACCATGGCTTCTGCAGGGGCAGGTCAGCGAATAGAAGGCTTTTCTGGTATTTCTTGTGCGCTTGGGAATAGTGTTTGGTTGGTATGCGTTATTATTTAGAAATGGAAGAATTTTATATTTTACAAAACAATTCCCAATATTTGGGAATTTTATAGAAAATATTATTACCTTTGCATGAGAATAATATGCTATGCAGATACGATTCATAGATATAGAGTTGAGAAGACTCATTACAACAGGTAAGAGTAAGACTTATAAAGATCTTGCTAAGAAGCCTGCAATCATGCAAACAATAATAACGATACATACAATAATTTATAATCTAATTGACAGTATGGAGGAACTTAACCTCTATAAATCTGTCATAATAATCAAAAGAGAAGATAATGGAACTATTCTTATTCCTATTGACTCGTCCTCTAAGATTTTCATGGTCTTGCTGCTCCGTGGGGACGTTGTTGAGTTTCTTCCTTTACAAATTAATGAAAAGTCATGAATGAGAGTGTAACAACAGTCGTTTCCATTTCCCCTGGTTCGGTTATTAAATCTGAACTAAAGGCCAGAGGGATGAAACAAAAGTCACTTGCCGAACTTTTAGGCATGCAGGCATCTCATGTGTCCGAACTTATTAAGGGTGAAAGGGCAATCAATGATCATATTGCTGCAAAACTTGAAGAAATTCTTCATATCCCTGCGATTCACTGGATTAGATTACAGTATAGTTTTGATAAGTCGAAAATAGAACTTGAAAAGATGTCAATTGAGGATAGGGCAGCTGAAATTGACTATGATGCATATGACAAGGTGTGTGATATGAGGCTCATTATGAGAAAATTGGAGCAGGATTCATATGCAGTACGTGATCAGATATCCTTTTGTCGTTCGGAGTTGGGATTTCTGACCCCTGCAGAAATGCAATATAGTTTTGGACTTTTCCATAAATCTGAGAAAACAGGATTGGATGCTAGAATGATTAATACATGGGCAATACTTGCAAGGTATTCAGTCAAGGACCAAGCCACATTCGGATTATTTGAAAAGGGTAAACTTGATGATCTTACTGTTGAACTACGCAAGATATTCAACGAGAATAGCAATACAGAAAAAAGGACTTCAGATACTCTTTCAAAATATGGAATCAGATTCAATGTTGTCAAGAAGTTAGATAAGGCCTCTATAGATGGTTTTGCATTTTACTGCGAAGATGGAATCCCATCTATTGTTGTTACAAAGCGGTTCGACCGCATAGATAATTTTGCATTTGCGGTTATGCATGAAGTCGGACACCTTGCACTGCATAAAATTGAAGAATTCCCTATTATTTCAATAAGTGGAGATGATGAAGATATGTCTGAGGATGAGGCTAATGTATATGCTGCAGAAAAACTGATTCCTAAAGATATTTGGAAGAGTGCTCCAGAAGTTGTATTAAACCCGTTCATGATTCAGAAAAAGTATACTCAATGGGCCTCTGAAAAGGGTTTGAATAAATGGATTGTTCTTGGTAGAATATCTCATGAGACTGGGATGTACAAGTTTAAGAGCGATAATACAAGAGTTTTATGTTAGATGATTGAGACTGCTTATGATGATATAATATAAAAAAGACCTCACCAGTCCTGCCAGACCAGTGAGGAGCAGAAGTCAGCTTGCCGATTGCACGACTACCATCAAGCAAAAAGCTAGGGCTAACGATTCTAAATCTTTTGCAAAATTAATTTTTTTTGCAAGAAACCAAAATAGTCCCTGAAATCGGCTTATTGAGAAAAATGTTTAACGGTCGTAACGACCATAAAAAACTATTTTTATGAGCCTATTTAAGGACAATTTGTTTAGTGACAAGGATTCCTATCTTATGTCACATAATGCGAGAGGCAGATCGTATCAATTTAACGGACTACCTGCAAAAGCGAAGAGGAAAGCCATCTATGAGAATATGCATCTAATGGAGGGTATGAAATTTACGAGTACGAATAATTTCCCACAGATGGAAGCCTATAATGGTTGTACAGATTTTGCGGCAGTACCTTTTTCGCACAGGAACAAGTATGATGGGGAGCGACAAGCTGCACATTTTTTTCTGAATGATTACAGTTTTAGGGATGCTGTATGGGGTAACTTGGAAAGAACGACGTACTCTCTGAGTAAATTTGATTACCTATTCACTCCGGATTTTTCTCTTTGGAAGGATCTTTTGACTGAGTTTCCAAACAAGGAGAATATTTACAGAACCCGCTTCGTCGGGAGTTTCTGGCAATTATGTGGGTACAATGTAATACCTACCGCTAGCTGGGGAGGGCTTAATTCCTTGTCTTATTGTTTCGAAGGGCTGCCGGAGTACAGTGTAATTGCAGTCAGCGCAATGGGAAGCCGTAAGAATACTCAATCATTCAATTTATGGTGTCATGGATTAAAGTGCCTGGAGTTGGAAAAATCTCCGACACTAATTCTGGTTTATGGCCCTGAGATAGAAGTCCCTGACCTTTACACTCCATTGAAATTTATACCTGATTATATCTCAACACACTTTAGAAATGGAAACGAATAAGAATACAATTTGGGATGTTGATGAGCAGCTTTTCACATCCCTAGAAGGAAAATACCAGTCAGAAAATGAAGCGGTATTCTTCCGGAACATGAGGTTCAAGCAAGAATATGAAGTTGCTTTGTCCAATGATTTGATACTCTCTGAAAATGATAATGAAGATGAGATTTATCTTGTTCGAGTTGAGTATGATGAGTATCTTGTGGGAAAGGGTGAAAGTGAGTCGAATGAGGCCCATTTGATGAATCTTTCTGAGGCTCTTTCTCTGAATCTGAGCAGCGTTGGTTTGGCGCGCGAAATAACTCTTCTTAATTGGCTTAAGGAGCGCGATTATGCAGGTATCAAGTATAACCACAACTATGATAATTTGTGATATGGGTAATGGTGCAGAATTCTTCAAAGCAATTGCATTGGGCGGTGCCAAATGCGAATACGAGACAGTTAGCAGTGCTAAAATCGTCGCAGGAATCAAAGGTAAAATTGTCAAGCGTAGTGGTACTAACGGAAGTCACTCAAATCTGCCACAATATGCTGTTTCCTCTGATATGTATTTCAGAAAGAACGACTTTGGTGTTTGTCAAGCTAGGGTTTACTTGGGTCACAAGATGACTATTGATTTCGACTGGAGCCATGATCATACAAATAAAACAGATGGGCGGCATTTTGAACGTGGAGTTGTGCATGTTCAAGTATGGAAGCAAAATTCGGACGGAACTTTTACACGCTTGTCAAATCAGGCAAGAATGATGAGCAATGAGGAAATGAAAAAATATGGTCCACTTATAAAAGCCTTCTGCCACAAAGTCAAATTCAGATAGAAGGTTAAGAAATTCTAGCTATTGGCCGGTGTCTCAGAAGTCGTTATAGCTCAGGCGAGGAAACTCGCTTAGGTTTTGATTTTGCTAAGGGAGGAGTTGTGGGAATTGCGTTTGATAATATGAAGAGAAACTGCTAATTTTGCCTATAGAGTAATAGAGTACAATTGTGGATTTAAGCGGAATAAAAGAGGGACTTGGTGCAGACTGGGCAGCGGTGACCGAATTGATGAAAGAATCCCTCTCGAACGAGAATCTTTACATAAATGCAATAAACAGCTACGTTCTCTCCAACAGTGGCAAGGGAATGCGTCCCCTGCTCTGCCTCCTGGCAGCCAAGCTTTGTGCTGAGCAGAGGATGAAAGAGGAATCAACTCTACCAAAGGCGGTTCACGCCTGTGCCGCTGCAGTTGAGATTCTTCATAATGGAACCCTTCTTCACGATGATGTTGCAGATGAGAGTACTCTGCGCCGCGGACGAAAGACCATAAATGCCATTTTCGGCAATGCGGCATCTGTTCTCTCCGGTGATTACTGGTTCTCCAAAGCATTTCTTCTTGTATATGAGAACTGCACCCCGCAGATTCTGGAACTCTTTGCCCAGGCTATTGTTGACCTCTCATGCGGTGAACTGATTCAGCTTGACAAGGCAGATAAGCTTGATACAACCTTTGAGGATTATTGCAAGATAATAAAGGGAAAGACAGCCTCACTCTTTGTAACCTCCATAGTGGGAGGGGCCCTATGCTCAGGATTGACTCATAAGACCAGCTGCAAGGATGACAATGGTAGGTTTGCGGCATCCAAGGAGGCTGAAAAACTGAAACTCTATGCCACTGCATTGGAGGAGTATGCACTCAATATAGGCTATGCCTTCCAGATGCGTGATGACATCTTTGACTATACACCTGCAATAGATTCCGGCAAACCTGCTGGCCTGGATCTTCTTGAACATAAGATAACACTTCCGCTGCTCTGCGCAATGGAGCGTGGAGGCAGGGAGATATGCAGTGTCATCAAGAGCATAGAACCGCTGCCGTCGGAGGATAACAGTGCGAAAATATCGCAGGTTGTGGAGTTTGTCCGCGCAAATAATGGTGTTGAGCTGGCGCAGCAGCGTCTTGGTGAATTCATAGAGAAAGGCGTGCGTGCACTGGATGCTTTTGAGGAGTCAAAAAGCAGACGTATTCTTGTGGATTTTGCCCGCTATGTGGGCAGCAGAGTGGTGTAATTATCTATCGGCCGGGTGGGCGGAAACAACTACTGGTCAATGTATTGTGCCGCGCGGCGCTGGTCCTTCTCCTTTATGCTCTCCCTTTTGTCGTACTCCCTCTTGCCTCGTGCAAGCGAGATGTTCAGTTTCGCATAGCCTCTTTCGGAGATGAAAAGGCGTGTTGCAACAATGGTGTTTCCCTTCTCCTTTACGGCGCGCTGAAGCCGGCGCAGCTCCTTGCGGTTGAGCAGAAGTTTGCGGTCTCGGCGAGGGTCGTGGTTGCGTATGTTGGCCCACCAGTACTCGGAGATGTTCATGTTCTTCACAAAGAGCTCTCCACCAACAAAATAGCAGTAGCTGTCAACAAGGGAGGCCTTGCCAGCCCTTACTGATTTGATTTCGGTGCCGTAGAGCACTATTCCTGCAGTGAAATTCTCCAGGAACTCATACTCAAAGCCCGCTCTCTTGTTGCGTATCTCTATTTTTCCGCTCTTGTGCATTATGACATCTATATGGTGGTGCAAAGATAATAAAAAGAAGGTTTTTATTACCTTTGCCTGTTGTAACAGTGAAATAATCCAAGCAATGATAATACAGAGTCCAAGCCCCCAGTGGAGCGATTATGAACTTATTGATTCAGGTTTTGGAGACAAGCTTGAGAGATTCGGGAAATATATCTTGTGGCGTCCTGAACCCAAGGCGTTATGGGAGAGTTCCATGCCGCAGAGCGAATGGGAGAGGCTGGCCCATACCAGATTCATTGCAGGTGCAGGTTTCGGCAAATCGGGCAAGGAGGATACCGGCAACTGGAAGATGCTCAAAAAGATGCCGGACCAGTGGTATATAGATTATCACATGGGTGGGTTGAAGTTCAAGCTTAGGCTTGGCCTCACCTCATTCAAGCATGTTGGAGTCTTCCCTGAACAGTCGCCCAACTGGAACTTCATTTACAGGCAATGCTGCCGACTCAAGGAGAACGTGGAGAATCCCAAGGTGCTCAATTTATTCGCATATACTGGAGCCGCCTCACTGGCAGCCAGATGCGGAGGAGTTGACACCACTCATCTTGATTCGGTAAGGCAGGTTGTCACCTGGGCAAAAGGCAATATGGAGAGCAGCGGAATGGATGGCATACGTTGGGTTGTTGAAGATGCCCTCAAGTTTGTGGAGAGGGAGGCAAAGCGCGGCCACCTCTACAACGGTCTCATTCTTGACCCTCCTGCATACGGTCACGGCCCCGACGGGCAGAAGTGGAAACTTGACGAACTGCTCTACGGGCTCTTGAAGCAGTGCGCGAAGATACTTGCGCCAAAGGATGCCTTTATGGTGCTTAACCTCTATTCCAACGGCTACTCTGCGCTACTTGCCGATAGTGCCGTGCGCTCTGCCTTCGGAATGCTTGACATTGAACCCGTTGATTACCCGGTATCACTCTCTGATAAGGGCGCAGTGCTCGGATGCGGAGAACTGGTGCTTACCGACCGCTTTGGCAAAAGTATGCCGCTCAGCGTGTTTTCACGACTTGTGCGATAGTTTTTGCACAAATTTTGCCGGCTGTGTGAGCTGTGTTATGTAGATATTGTATTGATATTTTAGAGAATCATATAGGAATTATGTTTGGATATATAGATTGGAATGTTGACCCTGTGCTGCTCCGTTTGGGTGCACTTCAGGTGAGGTATTACGGATTGCTCTTCATTTGCGGGTTCATTCTGGGATATGCTCTCTTCAAGTGGTTCTACAAAAGGGAGAAACTTCCTTTGAACCTGCTTGACCCGCTGCTGTACCTGCTCATTTTCTGTACCCTTATTGGAGCGAGACTTGGCCATGTGCTCTTTTACGAGCCCGATTATTATATGGCTCATCCGGGAGAGATACTCAAGATATGGCAGGGAGGACTTGCATCCCACGGTGGAGCAATAGGAATCCTCATTGGAATAACCTGGTATGTTAAGAAGTATGGCAGGAGATATGAGTTCGACTACCTCTGGATAATGGACCGCCTGGCAATTGCAGTTCCATTTGCAGGAATGTTCATAAGGTTGGGGAATCTGATGAATTCCGAAATTTATGGCAACCCTACCGACCTTCCTTGGGGGTTCATCTTCCACAGGTGCGGAGAAACTGCCCCTATGCATCCTACACAACTATATGAGGCAGGATGTTATTTGCTTACAGGCATTATAATGGTTCTGCTTTACAAATATGCCGCTCAAAGGCTCAAGAGGGGATTCCTCTTCGGACTATTTCTTGTTCTTGTTTTCGGTGCAAGGTTTGTAATAGAGTTTGTGAAACTTCCGCAGGTTGCCTTTGAGAATGGGATGATACTTGATATGGGGCAGTGGCTGAGCATTCCGTTCATACTTGCCGGCCTCTGGCTCATGGTAAGAAAGAGCAATAAGAGCTGCCTGCTTGAAGAGCCGGACAAGAAGAGAAGATGATGAGAAAAGATTACGAACTCCAAAGAAAAAAGATTAACTCTTAATAGAAAATATTATGCAGAAAAGTATTGACAGTTACAATTTTGCCGGGAAAAGGGCAATTGTAAGGGTGGATTTCAATGTTCCACTTGACGCAGATTTCAAAGTTACAGATGACACAAGAATCCGTGCAGCAGTACCAACTCTTAAGAAAGTGCTTGCAGGCGGAGGATCACTTATACTCATGAGCCACCTTGGCAGACCAAAAGGGGTGGCTGACAAATACTCGCTCAAACATATCATCTACAAGATAGAGGAGTTGCTTGGTGAAAAGATAGTTTTTGCTGATGACTGCATGAAGGCCGGCGCTCAGGCTGCCGCTCTCAAACCTGGTCAGGTGCTTCTGCTTGAGAACCTGAGATTCTATGCAGAGGAGGAGGGTAAGCCAAGAGGTCTTGCAGATGATGTATCTGATGAGGTGAAAAAGGCTGCCAAGGCGGAGGTTAAGGCAAGCCAGAAGGAGTTCGTGAAGACTCTTGCAAGTTACGCTGACTGTTACATCAACGATGCGTTTGGAACAGCTCACAGGGCACACGCTTCTACAGCTCTCATTGCAAAGTACTTCCCTGAGGACAAGATGTTCGGATACATAATGGAGGGTGAAATCAAGGCTATTGATTCAGTTCTCAACAATTCGCGCAAACCTGTAACCGCTATTATTGGCGGCGCCAAGGTATCTTCAAAGATAGGTATCATAGAGAACCTCTTCAGCAAGGTTGACAATATGATCATTGGCGGTGGAATGGTTTACACATTCGTAAAGGCTCAGGGCGGAAAGATTGGAACTTCACTCTGCGAGGATGACCAGATTGAGGTTGCAAAGGAGATTATGGCAAAGGCTGCCGAAAAGGGTGTGAAACTCTATATGGGCAGCGAGGTTGTTATTGCAGATAAATTTGCAGAGGATGCCCAGTCAAAGGTTTGTAAGGTAAATGATATTCCTGATGGATGGATGGGTATGGATGCCGCTCCAAGTTCAGTGAAGGAGTGGGAGGGTGTTCTCATGGCTTCAAAGACCATTCTCTGGAACGGTCCTGTAGGTGTATTTGAGATGGAGAAGTTTGCAAAGGGAACAAAAGCCATTGCCGAGATTCTTGCAAAGGCAACCCAGCAGAACGGAGCGTTTACTCTTGTAGGTGGTGGCGACAGTGTTGCTGCCGTTAACCAGATGGGTTACGCCTCAAAGGTAAGCTATGTTTCAACAGGTGGTGGTGCTATGCTTGAGGCCCTTGAAGGAAAGGAGCTTCCTGGAATTGCTGCCATTAAGGAGTAGTGAACAGATTTGATATAGAGAGTATGATTGGGAGGGGGCTTCTGCCCTCTCCTGATGCATTACGCTCGTATGATGCTCTGTGTGTTCTTGGCCCTACGGCATGCGGCAAGACTGCTTTTGCGGTGGCTCTTGCATCTGCAATGGGCAATGGTGAAATCCTGAGCGCCGACTCACGTCAGGTTTACCGTGGAATGGACATTGGTACCGGCAAGGACCTTGAGGAGTATGGAGAAATTCCCTATCACCTTATAGATATTGTTGATGCCGGCACAAAGTACAACCTTTTCGAGTATCAGAGGGACTTCTCAAAAAGCTATTGCGAGGTACGAAGCAGGGGAGCACTTCCAATAATATGCGGTGGAAGCGGTTTGTACATTGAGGCGGTAACAAGAGAGGGGTATGACCTCAAGGCGGTTCCGCCGGATGCAAAGGTAAGGGAGGCTATGGAGGCCAGAAGTTTCGAGAGTCTGCTTGAGGAGTATTTCACTCTCAAGCGCAAACACGGATTCGAGCCTCATAACCATACCGATTTCGATACAAAGAAACGGCTCATACGTGCTCTTGAAATAGAGATGGCAGTGGATAAGCAAGCAGATGCTGAATATGCTGATGCAGGAGATCTTTCTGAATTGGAAACAGTCTCAGATGGCACTTGCAACTCCAAAGTATGTGAAATGCAAGGTGGGAATCCCGTGCTCCCCAGAAGGGTTTATTTCATAGGTCTTGAGGTTTCTCCTGAAGTGCGGAGGGAAAGAATAGACCGCAGGCTTGATGCACGCTTGAAGGAGGGAATGGTTGATGAGGTGCAAAGGCTCATTGATGGGGGCATTCCGCCCGAGGACCTTGTATATTATGGTCTTGAGTACAAGTTCGTGACGCAATATCTCACCGGCGAGTTCGGCTATGCTGAGTACAACGGTGGAGCATACGCATATTTGAGGGAGCATCTTGCCATTGCCATTCACCAGTTTGCCAAGAGGCAGATGACCTGGTTCCGCGGAATGGAGCGCAGAGGGGTTGAAATCCACTGGATAGCAGTGTAACTGCGGTAAGTTTTAATAGAGTGAAATACAAATATTTACAGAATATGAATCAGAAATTTTTTCTAGTTGCGGCTGCAGCATTGATGCTTTTAGGCGCTGGAAG
>DCHN01000016.1 GCA_002315995.1 Bacteroidales bacterium UBA1751
CCACAACAGTGAAACCATCTGAAACAGCAACACCCTCAATGCCTTTTTCCCCTTTGTCTTTGACTCCGTTGGAGTTCATATCATTGAATACAACTCCATTAAGCAATTCTCCTGACTTTGCTTCAACAGCTCCGGCAGAAAATATGGCAAATCTTGAAATCAATACAACAACAAATGTTGTTTCTAAAAGAATCTTGTGCTTCATAATACTATTATTTTCATTGGGGCTCTGCCCCAAACCCCCTTGTTCCAAGCGCTCCCGGGCTATACCGAACCCTAGGTCTTGGTGTGCGCAACGACGGGTTCGCGCCCTCCGCTAGGCATCTGATGATGCCTTTGGTTGGCCAGACACGGGTGGCCCGTGTCTGGCTGGCTGGTTAAAATTGGGCCACAAAAGAGGGGTGTTTTGTGGCCCAATGATGATTCTGCGGTTGATTATCTCTTCTTAGGGCGGCTCTGGCGGTTGAGCAGGTGAATTATTGACTTGAAGGTTATTCCAGAGTTGTATGAGAGTCCTATTTCGCAGGTACGGCTTGTGGCGAATCCCTCAACGCAAGGCTGGTATGTTTCATCACGCACGCCAGAGCACTGCTCTTTGAGCAGGCGCAGACCATGGGCGTTGAGCTCAGGGTGGGTGAATCCACGATCACCGGCGAATCCGCAGCAGTTCGACTCAAGTACAACCACATTGTTTGAGAGCATCTTGGCCAGGTCGTAGAGCATATTGTCAACTCCAAGCTTCTTTGCCGAGCATACTGCAAATACTGCAATCTTCTCATCTGTCTTCTCTATTTCCAGCTCCGGAATTATAAACTTGGTGAGGAATTCTGCAGGTTCGTAGAGCTTCAACGGAGAGTTGTCCATATTCACATGCATAGTGTAGAGGCATGGGCTCATATCGCACAATACAGGAATCTCTCCACCGTTTGATGCCTCCATAAGGGCAGCCTGAAGGCGGTCGGATGCCTTCTGACCTGCCTCCACATATCCCTTGCTTGAGAATGCCATTCCGCAGCACAGTTTATCCATTGCTGCCGGATAAATCACCTGGAAGCCGGCCTTCTCCAAAAGCTGATGTGTAACGCGGGTAACCTCCTGCTCAGGTCCGTATGAAGGGGTGGTTCCCATTGAACGTGTTATGCAAGAAGGGAAATATACCACCTTCTTCTCCCTTTCGAGAGATGTAGCATTGTAAAAATCTGAACGGATTCTATCGGCCTTGGTAGGCATATATTCAGTCCAGAGAGGAATAAGGCCGCCGCTTATTTTGCGTACGCCGCGTGCCATGGAGCCGAACAACTCTTTGCCGAAGATGTTTCTAAGTGCATTTACGGTCCAAAGGGTTCCGCGAAGTACTGAGGTCACCTTGTCCATATTGGTGGCCAGCATTACGGCCCGGCGCTCTCCTGCAGGTTTGTGGGAGGCGTTGCGGATCTTCTTTATCATCTTGCCGGTGTCAACCTTAACCGGACATTTCATAGCGCAGAGGCTGTCGGTAGCGCAGGTGGCATTTCCCCAATATTTGTAGTGCTGAACCATCTCTGCTGCAATGTGAGGCGCCTCTCCTGTGCGTTGGAGTCTGCATATCTCCTTGTAGGTTGCAACTCTCTGCCTTGGACTCAGGGTAAGACCTTCAGCTACGCAGCCGCCCTCGCAGAATCCGCACTCCATACATTTATCAATGATGGAATCGGTTGCAGGGCAAGGCTTGAGGTTTGATATGTGGGCCTTCTTGTTGCTGTTTATTATTACTCCAGGGTTCAGGATGCCGTCAGGGTCGAAGAGCGCCTTGACCTCCTTCATGAGAGCGTATGCCTGTTCACCCCATTCGAGTTCAACGTAAGGAGCCATGTTGCGGCCGGTTCCGTGCTCGGCCTTGAGCGATCCATCGTACTTGGATACCACCATGTTGGCTACGTCATCCATGAACTTGCCGTAGCGTTCAACCTCCGCTTCGGTTCCGAAATCCTGGTTGAACATGAAGTGGAGATTGCCTGCTAGTGCATGACCGAAGATTACGGCATCGTCATATCCGTTGCGGGCAAATACCTCGCGCAGAGTCATTACGGCCTCGGCAAGCATTGGTACAGGGAAGCATACATCCTCAATAATGGCTGTTGTTCCTGTTTTACGCATACCTGCAATGGTAGGAAGCGCCTCCTTTCTGATCTTCCAGAGGGTGGCCATTTGCTTGGCATCCTTGGTGAATTCAAGCGGCAGCTCGGTTGCTATGGATGAAATACTTTCAAAAACCGATGATATCTTTGCATCAAGGTCGGCGTTACCCTCTGCTGTAACCTCTATGAGAAGCCCGCAGGCTCCTTCGCTCAGACCCTTGAGGAACTCCGGAACGCCGTCGGCATTCTCAACGCTTCTGATGCTGGCCCTGTCTATGAGCTCAACTGCTGAAACAGGCTGATTGCAGAGAATTTGAACTGCGTTGCAGGCATCCTTTATAGTAGGATAGATGGCGCAGCTGAGTGCCTTGAACCTGTTGTCTACAACGGTGTTGTAGGTAACTCCTGCAATGAATGCGAGGGTACCTTCAGAACCTATTATAATATGTTTGAGTATATCATAGCCGTTGGTGTAATCTACAAAGGCGTTGAGCGAGTATCCTGTTGTGTTCTTGATTTTGTATTTCTTTCTGATGCGCTCGGTGAGGGCCTCATCAGCCAGAATCCTGCGCGAAATATCCTCAAGTTTCTCCAGCATCTCCCTGTGCCTGATTTCAAATTCAAGGCGCGATTGCTTGCTGGCCGTATCGAGATAGGAGCCGTCGGCAAATATGAGCTTGAGGTCGGCAATTGTCTTGTATGAGTTTTCGCTTGTACCGCAGCACATTCCGCTGGCGTTGTTGGCAGCAATACCGCCAATCATTGCCGAGTCAATTGAAGCAGGGTCGGGACCTATTTTCCTTCCGTACTTCACAAGATACTTGTTCGCCTGCGCGCCTCTGATACCAGGCCCCAACTCAATCTTGCGGCCATCTTCCAAGACCTGATGCTCGGTGAAGCCGTGTGTGGCAATGACAAGAACCGAGTCGCTGACACCCTGTCCGCTGAGTGAGGTACCGGCCGCCCTGAAAGTTACAGGAATCTTCATAGCCGCGCAGCATTTTGTAATGTAAACAATCTCTTCTATAGATGCTGCCCTTACAACCAGCTTTGGAATCAATCTGTAAAACGACGCATCCGTGCCGAATGCCAGTGTACTCAGCGCATCGTGAAGCAGCCTCTGCTGCGGAATCCTTTTGACCAGCTCATTGTAGAGCTCCTGATATTTTCCCTGTAACATATTGTGTTTATTTATTTTTCTTTTTTTCCACTTGCGATAGTTTTCCACCTTTCTATTATTGGGGCTCTGCCCCAAACCCCGCTACACCAAACAATCCTCCAAAATTAGCAATTTGAGGAGATATATTTGTTATTTTTGTGAAAAAGAAACAAACAATGATACCGAAACTCATAAACATCAACGACTATGTCCTTTCCGGTGAAGGGGCTAACGGATGCAGTTACGACAGCAAGAGCGATCAGAACCTGATGGTCAAACTTTACAATTCATCATATCCCAAGGAGCCTATTTTTTCTGAATATGAAGTGGCCAGGAAGGTGTACGACTGCGGTTTCAATTGTCCTGAACCGGGAGAACTTGTAACAGATGGAGAGAGGGTGGGTATTCAGTTCCGGCGCATCAGAGGGAAACGTTCATACGCCAGAGCCATTTCTCAAGAACCTGAACGTCTGGAGGAATTCACCCGTGAATTTGCCAGGGTGGGGAAGAGGCTCCACAATACTCCAGTGCCTGATGGCGTGTTTCCTGATATCAAGAAGAATTTCAGGCACATGATAGAATCAGAGAAATGCTACACCGATGCCCAAAAGGCAAAGATTCTATCTTACCTGGATTCTCTTCCTGACACCTGTACGGCAATTCATGGAGATTTTCAGTTAGGTAATGTTATTTTTACCTTGCCACAGGGAGCACCACTCTCTGATCCTCACGATATTTATCTGATAGACCTTGGGTATTTCAGTTATGGATATCCGCTATTGGACCTGGGTATCCTCAATATCACAATGAACTATCTTGATGCCGATTACAGCTATAAGCTCTTCCATCTTACACGTGAACAGGGCCATCGGGTATGGGATGTCTTTGTAGACGAGTATTTCTTTGGAGAAGAGAAACTTGGCGAGCACTACTTTGGCAGTGGTGTCACCCACGAGCAGGTCAACGCCCAGCTCTTCAAACTAATGGCCATTCAAATCTTCCTTGTAAGCTTCAACGCCGGCGAGATGTACCCTTATCTGGATGTCCTGGTCCGCAAAGCGTTTGACTTGTAATCATTTCAGAACAGATTCTACAGGGCGAGTTCCGCAATGTCCGTTTCCGCAATGCCTTCCCGGCGCTCAAACGGAGCCGTTGGACACATCTATATGGCTTTACTCCGAGATAAAATATTTAGCAGATATCAAGGCGCACAGGTCTGTTCATAGAAGTGTGGAGGAGTTGTAATGCGATATCTGCTTGATACCAATAGCCATGTCTTATTTCCACCACGGCCATCTCTTCCGGTCTGATTCTGGTAACGGACAACATGTCGCATTTAAGCCGTGTCCGTGGTGTTGTGGCAGAGAACTGGGTGAACAGATAATTCCAGTAGAATTAGCGAGCATAATAATTTTCAATCGTCATAGTGCCCGTATGCCGATAATACTAAAACTTCGATAGTGTCTTCGTATACCCGATAAACGATTCGATGCTTTTGAGTTATTCTTCTGGAATAAACATTGCCATCGTATCCTTTCAATGTTTCTATTTGGCCGGTTCCTGTGCGGGGGTGTTCAACAATCTCTTCCAACAACTTCGCCAGTTTTGGAAGTGCTTCCGGCGCGTGTTTGCTTAGAAGTTTAAGATCTTTCTGAGCATCACTTGAGAAAGATAGTTTGTATGCCATCAGTCATTAATCATTCTATTAAGGAATCCTTCCATGCTTTCTCCTTCAGAAATAGCAGTTGCTTTTCCCTGCTCAAATTCAGCGATACCGCGTGCGATCTTTGCCTGAAGTGTTGCATTGTCAATCACAGAATCTTCTTCTGTAATAGGAACTAACCTGTAGCTTCCGTGACTGCGTGATTTAATTATGACGTCATTCGATAAGGCCAAAGAGAGATACTTCTTTTGGTTGGCTCTGAATTCTCTGCTGCTAACAATAACCATAGTAATTATTTTTTTGCAAAGGTATTAATTATTTATAATATGTGTATCAAAATGGTACTCATTATTCATATTATATGTTCATTCAAATTTTTCTGTGTTTTTTGTTGCTCTCTTTTTTGTATTCGTTTTTTCTGAAATTTAGTAATTACCTGTGCATAGGATATGCTTTTGCAGGTTGCTGGAAAGATGATTGCCTGCATAGGTGAATTGCAGGAAGCCTTGTTGACTAGCTCTAGGTTTATTGCTTGTTCCCAACAAGCCAACTTTTGGTTTGTGTGACCCGAAGTTATTTCTTATGAAGATACTCCAGCAGTCCTTCGAGGGTTTGGGGGTTGATGTCTTTGGCTACGACGTGGTTCTTGGAGTCGAGAAGGTATATGGCTGGTACTCCCGAGAGGTCGTATGAGGCGAACATCGTATCGCGGGCTGGTTCATCGGCACTCATGGCATTGCGCCAGTCTGCTTTCTGCTCCAGAATAAATTTCATCCATTCAGCCCTATCTGAGCCGGTATTTATGGCAACAAACTCCACAAATGGTTCGTGGACACCCTCGTGTTGCATGACAATATCTGTTTTGGATGATGATTCTGAAGGATTCTCGCAGAATTTCTCGAAAATTCTCTTCATCTGTGGTGCCACCTCAGCGCAGAGACCGCACGATGGGTTATAGAAGTAGAGCACCCGCCATTGGGCCTGCAGGTCGTCAAGCGAGAAAGGTACATCTCCCTCAAGCACCAGATCAAGAGGCTTCACAACCGCCCCAAGAGGATTCCTGCTGAACAGTTCCACCGCAACAGTCACCTTCTCAACAAAATCAGGGTTATTCCACCTCTGAGGCATATCTACAATGTACTTCTTCCCCAAATAGGCCGCCCCGCACTGCAAATCATAATCTTCACTATATTTCAGGAACATATACAGCTCATAGAATATCTCCGTGAAGATTTTTTGCTCCGATACCTTCCCATACATCATATCAATCAGTGCCTTAACCGAAGCCTCATCCTTTGCCTGGCTGAAGAGCTCCTTGAAGAAGGCATCGGTCTGCTCCTTTGCCTCGTTGCGCTTCTGCAGCAGCTCCTTCAGATTCTCCACCGTTATGTTTCGCCCTACGATAACCCCACTCCGGTCGAGCAGGAATATCTTAGGAGTCTCCACCACACCATACAGCAGGTGATACCCGCTCTCTGTCTCAGGATCGGAAACGTCCTTCCAGTTTACAAACGGATTGTATATATAGAAGTGCGTATTGATGTACTCTTTCCAAACATTGGAACCGCACTGAGTATCTGCTCCGTTCGAGCTTGTGCTGTTATTCCAGGAGTCGGTACATACGGCAAAGACGTTGAGTACCCCCTTGTTGTAGTTGTTCACAAACTCAGCCAGCTTGTAAGAGGCCATGCGGCACTTTACGCAACTTGTTGAGTAGAAGAATAGTATGGTGTATTCTCCCTCTTTTTCCACCTGCGATAGCGTAATCTTCACTCCCGCGGTATCTGCCATTTCAAGCTCAGGAGCCTGCATGCCAATGAGAGATTGCCTGTTCATGAGTACAAAGCTCCTCATTGCAAATCGTTGCTCCTGGGTGCATTGGAGCAGCTGCCTCTTTGGAGCAAGAGATGCGCTTTTTGCCTCTGCCGTGGAAGCATCCGCTGCGCTTTTTCTCTCTGCAGCAGAAGCATCTGATGCCTCTGGCGTCTCTCCCAGAAAGAAGGTCTCCGCTATCCACACAGCCACCTCCTCGCGGCCCATTACAGGAGCATCCGCGAACCATTCGAAGAGCCTGTAGGCTGCTGCAGGGCGATACTTTTTCTTCAATGCGCCCAGTTCAGCCTCAAGCGTGCGCTCAATCTCCCCGCAAGGACGCAGTGAAAGCGTGTCAAGAACGGAGGCAAAGAGTGCACTATCGCCAGTGAGAAAGGATGAAGATTTAGCTGATAACTCTCCGGGCAGCAGAAATAGGGCAAGGGTAATGAGAATCGTTGCAAGAGAGCATTGTGGAGTTGTAATGCGGCGCATCACTCAATCTCTTTTATGAATTTCTTTATATCAACCTGCGGCGGGAAGAAAAGAGAGGCGTCTCCGTTGTGAATAAGCACGTCCCTGACCACTGTTGATGATATATATGAGTACTCCTGGCTGGCCGGGATGAATACGGTTGTGAGTTCTCCGTCCATCTTCTTGTTGGCCTGGGCAATAACGCTCTCGAATTCGAAATCGGTTGTGGTGCGAAGACCTCTTACAATGAACTTGGCTCCGTACTGCCTGCAGAGACTTATTGTAAGGTCTGTATAGGAGCAAACCTCCACATTTTCAAGCTCTTTTACAGCCTCTTTTATAATCTTGACCCTTGTACTCGGACAGAAGTATCCCTGACCCTTCTTGGTGCTGTTGTAGCCAACTGCAACAATTACTTTATCGAATAGTTTGAGTGCCTGTACGAGCACGTCGTAGTGTCCTATTGTAAACGGATCGAACGATCCTGGAAAAATTGCTGTCTTCATGCTCGGTTTCATCTGATTTTCAGTGCAGGTCCCCACCTGTTTTGTAATTCTGTGCAAAAGTAGTCAGCCCCTTTCAATTTGCCAAATCATATCTGCCAGTTTATAGGTTCCATTCCAAACCTATGCAGATAGTTGTTGCACTGTGAGAAGTGCCTGCACCCGAAGAAGGCGCCGCGTGCAAGAGGGGAGGGGTGCGCTGCTGTAAGAACCAGATGCCTGCTCTGGTCAATGAGCTCCGCCTTGCTCTTTGCAAAGTTGCCCCAAAGCATGAAGACCAGATGCTCCCTGTGCTCGCTCAGGCTTCTGATAACTGCATCGGTGAAGTTCTGCCAACCTATATTGCTGTGCGATGCCGCCCTGCCGGCCTCCACCGTGAGCATGGCGTTCAGAAGGAAGACTCCCTGCTGCGCCCACGATGTGAGGTTTCCGGAACCGCTGCGGGTTCTTGGAATGCCGTTGCCGTAAAGGTCGCTCTCTATCTCCTTGTAGATGTTTATGAGCGATGGCGGTGCTGGAATGCCATCCGGAACCGAGAAGGATAGGCCGTGCGCCTGCCCCGGGTTGTGGTATGGGTCCTGACCGAGAATAACCACCTTCACCTTTTCAAAAGGAGTGAGGTTGAATGCATTGAATATGAGCCCACCCGGCGGATAGATGACCTTTCCGCTTCTCTTTTCGTTATGCAGGAAGGATGAGATCTTCTGGAAATACTCCTTCTCGAACTCATCCTTCAGTACATTGTACCAACTCTCTTCAATCTGAACTTTTTGCATGGAATCCGTTTTTTGGATTAAAGGCCTCCGAACGGTTTCTAGCGTCGGAGACCTCATTGTCCTTACTATTTGAAGATGAAGTTGATTACCTCTTCCATTCTCTTTACATACACGAACTCAAGCCCCTCTATGTAAATCTCGTTTATCTCCTTTATGTCGCGTTCGTTCTCCTGCGAGAGCACTATGGTAGTAACGCCGGCTCTCTTTGCTGCCAGAATCTTCTCCTTTATGCCACCAACAGGGAGGACTTTGCCGCGGAGGGTCATTTCGCCTGTCATTGCAATTGCGTGCTTTACAGGCTGGCTCTTGAAGGCAGATGCCATGGCGCTCACCATAGTAATACCTGCTGAAGGCCCGTCCTTTGGAATTGCTCCCTCAGGAACGTGAATATGTACGCTCTTCTCGTTGAATATCTCAGGGTCTATTCCAAGAAGGTCAGGATGAGCCTTTATATATTGGTATGCTATTACGGCTGACTCCTTCATTACATCTCCAAGATTTCCGGTGGTTGTGAGCTCGCCCTTGCCTTTGCTCAGACTGCATTCAACGAAGAGTATCTCACCACCAACCTGTGTCCATGCAAGGCCTGTAACAACACCTGCCGTTTCGTTACCCTTCTGCATGTCGTGGAAGTTGGTTGGAAGGCCGAGAATCTCTCTTATATCCTTCTCGTTTATTGTGAGAGGAATGAATTCAAGCATTGCCTTCCTCTTTGCTATGTTGCGGGCTACCTTGGCTATCATCTTGTCAAGGGTTCT
>DCHN01000083.1 GCA_002315995.1 Bacteroidales bacterium UBA1751
AATTCCGGGCGAAATACTCATAAAGGGCCGGAATGTCATGCTTGGCTACTATAAGAATCCTGAGGCTACTGCCGCTTCATTTACAGAAGATGGATGGCTCAAAACAGGTGATATGGGTGTCATTGACAAAGATGGCTATCTATATATAAAAGGGAGATGCAAAAGCATGATTCTTGGGCCTAGCGGACAGAACATATATCCTGAAGAGATAGAGAGTGAATTCAATACCATTCCACTTGTGAGTGAGTCCCTTGTCATAGAGGATGATGGTAAACTAATAGCTCTTATATATCCGAACAAGGATATGGTTGAGGCCGAGTCTCTCTCTGAAGCTGAGGTTGATGAGCGGCTGAAAGCAATAGTTGATCATGTAAACTCCAATATGCCAAATTATTCCAAGTTGGAATCATTCAGAGTAATGAAGGAGGAGTTTGAAAAGACGCCGAAGAGAAGTATAAAAAGATACTTATACCAGAAATAGCTATGGATACCAAACAGCTGCAGTTCGACAAAAGTTACCTGAAAATGGCTGCAATATGGGGTGAAAACTCCTATTGCAAAAGAAGAAAGGTTGGCGCTCTCATGGTCAAGGACCGTATGATTATATCTGATGGTTACAATGGAACACCTTGCGGTTTTGAGAATGTTTGCGAGGATGAGAATGGAGTGACTTTTCCATATGTTCTTCATGCGGAGGCAAATGCCATAACAAAGGTTGCAAAGAGCGGGAACAGCAGCAATGGTGCCACCATATATGTTACCGATGCCCCATGTGTGGAGTGTTCCAAACTTATTATTCAGGCAGGAATAAAGAGAGTTGTATATACCAGGGATTACAGGCTCAATGATGGTATTGAGCTGCTTGAGAGAGCTGGAATAGAGGTGTGCAGGATTGATCCGGAGGAGTAGATGATATGGATGCCGAGAAGAAAAAGAGATATTTGAAAATGTTGCCCACCATTCTGGTGCTGGCCTTATGTGCGGTTGTTCTCTTCAGAGTCTGTGTGAGGAGTTCCAACAGAAGACTTGATGTCTCCGGCAGCAAGTGGAGCAAATTGCTTCTTGTTCTTGACCAAATAGACAAGAACTATGTCGATAGCGTTGATATCGCGGAACTTATAGAGAAGGCGCTTCCGGGTATATTGGAGAGTTTGGATCCTCACTCAATATATTTGCCACCTGTTGAATTGGAGGAGGCGGACGAGACTCTGGAGGGCAATTTTTCTGGAATCGGTGTAACATTCAATGTGCCGTCGGACACTGTAGTCATTATAAGTGTTGTAAAAGGCGGCCCTTCCGAGAAGGTGGGTCTTCTTGCCGGTGACAGAATCATTACAATTGACTCCGACACGGTGGCTGGGGTGAACTTTCCTCAGGATTCAGTTGTAAAGAGGCTGAAGGGAAAGAGAGGAACCTCTGTAAATGTCGGGATCCAGAGGCAAGGGGAGGCTTCGCTTCTTGACTTTACAATAGTCAGGGACATAATTCCTGTGAACAGCGTTGATGTGGCTCTCATGCTGAACGATACAATGGGTTATGTAAAGGTGGAGAAGTTCTCCAAAACAACCTATCTGGAGTTTATGAAGGCACTTGTCTCCCTCAAGGAGAAGGGGATGAAGGGCGTTGTGGTTGATTTGCGTGACAATGCAGGAGGATACTTTGAGCAGGCTCTGCTCATGGCAAACGAGTTCCTATCAAAAGGAGAACTCATTGTTTATATGGAGGGCCTTCACAGAAAGAGAGAGGACTTTTTTGCCGATGGCAACGGAAAATTCCAAACTATGAAGATAGTTGTTCTCATTGATGAGAATTCCGCCTCTTCAAGTGAGATTTTTGCCGGCGCCATTCAGGATAATGACAGGGGAACCATTGTTGGTCGCCGCTCATTTGGAAAGGGACTTGTACAGGAGCCTGTTTATTTTTCAGACAACTCAGGAATCAGGCTTACCGTTGCCCGTTTCTATACACCAACAGGAAGGTGTATTCAGAAACCTTATAGTGAAGATTACAGGTTTGACATATACAAGAGGTACCAGAGCGGTGAGATGATGGATGCCGACAGTATAAAAGTAAATGACTCCCTCAAGTTCGTCACTCCAGGAGGAAAAACAGTGTATGGCGGTGGGGGAATCATTCCTGACAAATTTGTTTCTGTTGATACAACCGGCATAACAGATTTTCTTATTAAGGTTAACAGAAAGAGTCTTGTTATAAAGGCGAGTGCGCATATTGCAGACAAATGGAGAAAGCAACTGGGAGAAATCTCTACATTGGAGCAGTTGAAAGCTCTCTATTCTAAAATAGACTTCAAACAGGAGTTCCTCTCTTTTGCGGCCGCCAATGGAGTTGTTCCTGCCAGCGGGGAGTGGAAAATTTCCGGCAGCATCATTGAGCATCAGCTCAAAGGCCTCGTAGGACGCTATACTCCGCTGGGGGAGGAGGGATTCTATCCATTTATAATAGAAATAGATAATGTAATAGAGGCAGTAAAGGCTTCTGGTTTCTGATAATAGTATGACAAAAATAGGAATAGCATCAGACCATGCCGGGTTTGAGTTAAAAAAGGAGTTGAAGGAGTATCTTGGCGGCAAAGGGTATGAAGTAGTGGATTTTGGAACGGATTCGGAGGCGAGTGTAGATTATCCCGATTTTGCTCATCCGCTTGCGGCGGCAGTGGAGTATAACTCTGTGGATTTTGGCGTGGCTATATGTGGTACCGGTAATGGTATATGTATGACTGCAAACAAGCATCAGGGTGTTCGTGGCGCTCTCTGCTGGCAGCCTGAAATTGCCGCATTGGCCAAACAGCATAATGATGCCAATGTGATTGCTTTGCCAGCAAGATTCATTTCGGCAGATATGGCCAAGAGAATTCTTGAGGCCTATATTGATGCAAAGTTTGAGGGTGGAAGACATCAGAGAAGAATAGACAAGATAGCTCTTTGATATGGAGGGAACCCCATTTATTCTTGACTCATCTTTCCGTGGAAGGCTCGGAGCGAGTATGGATGACTATGAGAATGGTATAGTTATTCCATTGTTCAAACCACTCAAGTGGACAAGCGCCGATGCAGTGAGGAAGGTGAAGTTCATGCTTGTACGTCATTTCAGGAACAAGTCCCTGAAGGTGGGTCATGCGGGAACTCTGGATCCTCTTGCACAGGGAGTGCTTCTGATATGTGTTGGAAAGGCTACCAAACTGGCTGAAAAACTCCAGTGCGAGTCAAAGGAGTATATTGCTCAGGTTACTGTTGGCGCAACGACCCCCTCTTTTGATATGGAGAAGGAGGTTGATGCCCGCTATCCTTACGAGCACATAACAAAAGATAAGGTTGAAGCTGCTCTGCTTGAGATGACTGGGGAGCAGGATCAGATTCCTCCTATATTCTCCGCCAAAATGGTGGATGGCCACAGGGCCTATACACTTGCCAGGCAGGGCGAGGATGAGGCGGTAATGAAACCGAACAGAATTACCATTTATGAAAATGAACTTCTTCAGTTCGACTTGCCTGAGTTGCTTGTAAGGGTTTGCTGCAGCAAAGGAACATATATAAGGGCTTTTGCAAGAGATTTGGGAAGAGAACTTGGAAGTGGGGCTTACCTCTCCGGACTTATGAGAACACGTTCCGGTGAGTTCAATATAGGGAGATGCATGCATATTGAGGAGCTGGAGAAATTAATCAAGGAATAACAAATACGTAAACATATATGAAACTTTCGCAATTCAACTTTTCGCTGGCCGCAGATCAGATAGCAAAATATCCTGCGCGTTATAGGGATGAATCAAAGCTTCTTGTACTCCACAAGAATAGCGGGGAAATTGAGCATAAGATGTTCAAGGATATCATAGAGTATATGAATCCTGGTGACACCTTTGTCTTCAATGACACCAAAGTGTTCCCAGCCAGACTGAAAGGCAATAAGGAGAAGACAGGAGCTGAAATAGAGGTCTTCCTGCTCAGGGAACTCAATAAAGAGCTGAGACTTTGGGATGTCCTTGTTGATCCGGCAAGAAAAATCAGGATTGGAAACAAACTCTATTTTGGAGAGGATGACTCCCTTGTTGCTGAGGTAATTGATAATACCACATCAAGAGGCCGCACTTTGAGATTCCTCTATGACGGTCCTTATGATGAGTTCAGAAAGGCGCTTTTTTCAGTAGGAAAGATTCCTATTCCAAAATGGATAAGGGAGGAGCCCGAGGAGATTGATCTGGAACGTTTTCATACCATTTATGCAAAGAACGAGGGAGCAGTTGTAACCCCTGCTGCCGGATTGCATTTCAGTAGGGAGCTCTTCAAGAGAATGGAACTCAAGAATGTGAACCGTGAGTTCATTACTCTTCATATGGGGCTTGGCCACTACAGAACAGTAGATGTGGAGGATTTGTCAAAACATAAGATGGATTCCGAGCAGATGATTATTTCAGAGGAGAGCGCTGCTGCAATTAATGCAACAAAAAGTGCTGGAAAGAGAATCTTTGCTGTGGGCATTACAGTGGTCAGGGCATTGGAGACACCAATTACTACAAACGCTCAGGTGAAACCATATGACGACTGGACCAACAAGTTTATCTTCCCTCCTTATGAATTCCAAATTGCGGATGCGCTTGTAACGAATTTCCATCTGCCACTCTCTACGATGCTCATGTCCGTTGCGGCATTCGGAGGATTTGACAAAGTTATGAATGCATATAAAGTGGCACTGGAAAACGACTATAAGTTCGGTACATATGGCGATGCTATGTTAATTATCTGATAATCAGGAATTTTACTCTGCTTAAACGATTATAAACGTATATACACGTTTAATCATATTTATTGAAGGCTCAAGTTTCGTTACTTGAGCTTTTAATTTTTATGCGTATGTATGAATATGAAGTTTATGTCAATGCTTTGAACAAGTCGTTGGTCAATACTCCCAAACATATGAGGAGAATTCTTGAAATGGCTTTGCAGAGTGGTGACCGGGTTATGTTTCTTGATGATCTGTTCAAGAATATCAGAGAGGGAAAAGAGTGTTGCAATAATCTGCTGTGTGATATTCCGGAGCGCGCAATAGGTGAGCTGTCAATGTCGGAGGTGCTTGTGGAATCTTCCCGTGAAGTGGATTGGTTTCATAGAAAGAGCGTTGACCTTATTTCCGTAACTGATGATGCTTACCCGCTTCAGCTGGCTGAGTGCCAGGATGCTCCGGCCCTTCTCTACTATAGAGGCAATGTCGAATTGAGCGGTGACAGACTCTGTGCTGTTGTGGGGACGAGAATGCCAACAGCATATGGAAAGGAGTGTACGGGTGATATAGTGAGCCATCTTGCAAGGCTGGGGTGCACAATAATAAGCGGATTGGCATATGGAATAGATGTCGCTGCCCATAGAAGTGCACTTGAACACGATGCTTTGACTCTGGCGGTTCTTCCCAATGGAATTGACTCCATATACCCGGAGCCACATCGTAGTGTGGCTGCAAATATTGTTGAACATGGTGGCATAGTTACTGAGTTTCCCAAAGGTGTGGAACCGGTTAAAATGAACTTTATAAAGAGAAATAGGATTATAGCCGGGCTTTCCCGCTCGGTAATTATACCGGAGAGCAGGATTCATGGAGGTGCAATGTCAACTGCGCATTTCGCCTTCAATTACGGCAGAGATTTATATGCTGTTCCAGGGAGGGTTACCGACACCAACTCCGGAGGATGCAATTATCTTATATCCAAGTGTATGGCGGCTGCAATAAACAGAATAGAGCAAATAGGGGATCTTATGGGGTTTGACCTGCTTCCATTCGGTTCCAGAACACTGGAGAAGAGATTATTTTTTAATGATGATGAGAAGAAGAGAAAAATATTGCTATCTTTAAAAGATGGTTTGACAATGACCGCCGATGAGATATGCGCTGAATGTGGAATCTCATTCTCCGATGTTTCAATGATTCTTCTGGAACTGGAACTGGAGGGTTTGGTCTGCTCGAATCTTCAAGGAGCATACAAAAGAAGATGATAGAATTCGTAGATACCCACTCGCATATATATGACGAAGCATTTGACAACGATAGGAGTGAGGTCGTTTCCAGATGCAGGGAGTGCGGAGTGGTAACCCTTGTCCTTCCTGCAATTGACATTTCATCATATGGCGCGCAGATGGAGACGCTCCGGCAGCTTGACGGGTTTGCTTATGGAGCTATGGGTCTTCATCCTACATCTGTAGGAGCGGACTGGAAGCATGAACTTGAGTTCGCTGTGGGGAAGATTGAGGAGGGGAGCTTTTGTTCGGTGGGTGAAATAGGTTTGGACACATACTGGAGCAGGGAATTCATTGATGAACAGGTGGAGGTCCTGAAGGTACAGCTGAATCTGGCTGCAAGGAGGAATCTGCCAGTTATTCTACATGTGAGGCAGGCGCTCGACAGAACTTTGGAAGTGTTGCGTGAAATCAAAGGGGTGAGGGGTGTCTTTCACGCCTTTTCCGGCAGTATTGAGTCATATCGTGAAATAAAGAGGCTTGGTGACTTCAAGTTCGGAATAGGTGGTGTTGTCACCTACAAGAATTCAGGAATTGCCGATGTGGTTTCGCAAATGCCTTTGGAAGATATTCTGCTGGAAACAGACTGCCCATATCTGACGCCTGTGCCATACCGTGGTAAAAGGAATGAAAGTTCATATATTCCTATTATTGCCCGTAGGATTGCTGAACTGAAGGGGTTCACAGTTGAAGAGGTGGCCGAGATCACCACAAAGAGTGCGAGAACGCTTTTCGGCCTATGACAATAGATATTATAACATTTAACTGAGGTGAATTAATTAATGGAAAAAGAGAAAAAAAACATTCTTCTGATATACACCGGAGGAACAATTGGAATGAAAGTTGACCAGAAAACAGGTGCCCTGGTCCCCTTTAATTTCAATCAAATTGTTTCTGAGGTTCCGGAACTGGGTAAATTCGGATATGACATTGATGCCATATCTTTCGATCCGCTGATTGATTCATCTGATGTTCAGCCCGGTTTCTGGCTCAAACTTGCCGATGCCATTGAGAGAAATTACGAAAAGTATAACGGATTTGTTATTCTTCATGGCACTGACACCATGTCATACTCGGCTTCCGCTCTGAGTTTTATGCTCGATAATCTGGAGAAACCTGTTGTCTTTACCGGCAGTCAGCTGCCAATTGGAATGCTGAGAACCGATGGTAAGGAGAATTTGATATCGTCAATAGAAATAGCCGCCGGTACTGATGAATACGGGCATGCAATTGTACCGGAAGTGTGCATATATTTTGACACAATGCTCTACAGAGGCAATAGAACAACGAAATATAATGCTGAGTATTTCAGAGCATTCCGTTCTCCCAATGCTCCCGTTCTGGCACAGGCCGGAATTCATATCAAGTACAACATTGAAAATATAAGATATCCTCATGAGTGGGGCAAACGCCTGTGTGTGAACAGAAACCTCTGCACTGATGTTGCTGTGTTGAAAATTTTCCCTGGCATATCGGAAAAGACTATTGATGCGGTTATGGAGACTGAAAATCTGAAGGCGGTTGTAATGGAGACATTTGGAAGCGGGAATGCACCCACAAGCGAGTGGTTCATATCTGCAATAAAGAGGGCAATTGTGCGAGGCATAGTTGTAGTTAACATTACGCAGTGCCTCGAAGGCAGTGTTGATATGGGCGCATATGCAACGGGTGTCGCCCTCAGGGATGCTGGAGTTGTAAGTGGTGCAGATATGACTTTTGAGGCCTCTGTTACAAAATTGTTCTATCTGCTTGGTCAGAATATTGACAGAAGGGGGGTGGCCGCAATGATGGGGGAGAGTCTTAAAGGCGAAATTTGAAAAAAAATATAAATTATTTGAAAATTCTTCGTACCTTGCAAAGCATTTTGTGGAGGGTCTATTCCATTTGTTGGCTAATAGCTCTGAAACAAAACACTTTATAAAGCGATAATTATACTAATAAATACATTGTTTAATTTAATTACTAAAAAATCTATGAAAAAATTTTTCATGTTTTTGGCAGTATTCGGCCTTGTAGCCTTTGCTGCTGATTCAGCTTTTGCTCAAGAGGCAAACGAATTGGCTGTTGCTTCTGATATTCCTGTTTACCAGCAGATCAAGATCAAATTCATTGAGGGTGGTGCAGGCTTCATGGCTACAGTATTGTTGTGCCTTATCTTCGGTCTCGCAATTGTAATTGAGAGAATCATTTACCTGAATATGGCTACAACAAACACAACCAAACTTCTTTCAAAGATCGAGAGCGCACTCAACCAGGGTGGTATCGAGGCTGCTAAGGATGTTTGCCGCAACACACGTGGTCCTGTTGCTTCTATTTTCTATCAGGGTCTCAGCCGTGCAAATGAGGGCGTAGAGATGGTAGAGAAGTCAGTTGTTTCTTATGGTGGTGTTCAGATGAGCCAGCTTGAGAGCGGTCTTTCATGGATTACTTTGTTTATTGCTATTGCTCCGTCACTCGGATTCTTGGGAACAATTATTGGTATGATCGCTGCGTTCGATGCTATTGCTATTGCAGGTGATATCTCTCCAAACATCGTTGCTGGTGGTATGAAGGTTGCTTTGATTACAACCGTAGGTGGTTTGATCGTTGCTATTATTCTTCAGTTGTTCTACAACTACCTCGTATCAAAGATTGACAGCCTCGTACTTGCTATGGAGGACTCTTCAATTGCACTTGTTGATATGGTAGCTGCTTATAACAAAAAATAATTTGACCCATTTATCATGAAGAAATTACCTAAATATTTATTATACGTACTCTTCGCAATTTCTATCGTTGTTCTCGTAATATTCCTTTTCGGGCTCGGTAGCAATGAGGAGGGTATGGTAGCCATGATGCTCAACTGGTCATATTTCCTTATGGCTGTTGCCATTATAGTTACTTTTGTACTTCCTTTCTTCTATCCTACTGGAAAGGGTGCAAAAGGTGCTTTGGTAAAAGTTGGTATCCTGGTTGTTCTCTGTGTTATCTGCTACTTGTGCGGTAGTGGCGATCCACTTCCTGAAACAGCTTCAAAGACACAGGCTTCAGCTTCAACATTGAAATGGACAGATGCAGGACTTATACTTTCAGGTATTCTTACACTTGCAGCTTTCCTTTTGATTTGCTTCGGATCATTCATTAACTCATTAAGGAAATAATTATGGCAAGACCAACACCGGAATTGAATGCTAGTTCAATGGCGGATATCTCTTTCCTCATGCTGATTTTCTGGTTGACTACTACAACCATGAACTCAGATAAGGGTCTTCAGCGCCGTCTGCCTCCTATCCCACCAGAGGATCAGAAGACAGAGGATATAAAGGTGAAGGAGAGAAATGTCATCCAGGTTAAGATTAACCAGAATGACAGGATTATTGCCGGTGGTCAGATTATTAATATTGAGCAGCTCAAGGATATTGTTGCTGACTTTATTGCTAATCCTACCAACAGCGATTCCAAACCTGAGAAAGAGACCAAGAACATTGAAGGATTAGGTGAGCGTCAGGTTTCCAAGGGAGTTGTTTCTTTGCAGAATACACGTGGTACCAGCTACAATTCATATCTGATGGTTCAGAATGAGTTGGCAAAGGCTTTCAACCAGTTGCGTGATGATTTTGCAAAGGCCGAATTTGGAAAAGTTTATGCTTCCCTTGATGAGGATCATCAGAAAATGGTTAGAGACGCTATTCCTTTGAGTATCTCTGAGGCAGAACCTAAAGATATTACAAAGAAGAAATAATATAGGAGGAATTTGAAATGGCAAAATTTGCAAGAACTGGCAGCAAGGATGCTCCAAAACTTAACACTTCATCTCTTCCTGATATTGTCTTCATGATCTTGTTCTTCTTCATGGTTACAACCCAGTTGAGAGATCAGGAAGCTCTTGTTACAGTCAACCTTCCTAAGGCAAGTGAGATTGCAAAACTCGAGCGTAAGGATTTGGCGTCATACATCAACATTGGTACACCTGTAAAGAGCAAACAGGCTGAGTTCGGTACAGATGCACGTATACAGTTGAATGACTCATTCAAGTCTATCAACGACATCCGTGACTTCGTAGCTGCTGAGCGTGATGCTCTCTCAGAGGCCGACAGAGGTTTGATGACAGTAGTTATCAAAGCAGACCAGAATACTCGTATGGGTATTATTACCGATGTTAAGCAGGAATTGAGACGTTGCTCTGCACTTAAGATCATGTACTCTGCAAAATAGTACATCAGAGCAATAAAATAGGAAAGCCGGCTGATTTCAGTCGGCTTTTTTATGTACCTTTGTGAATGTTAATGAGGTAACAACAAATAATAAATATCGTTATGAAAAAGATTTTGGTCGTTTTTGCTCTATTGGCCATCATTGCTTCATCCTGTGCAAAGAAGGAAAAAGAGGCAAAGTATGTTTTCTATTTTATTGGTGACGGAATGGGCTTTTCACACATTGCACTTACTGAGGCTTTCAAGGCACTTCCTGTCATCCCTATTGGAGATATCAAACCAGGTAGTGAGCCGCTTGGTTTTACACAGTTCCCTGTAATGGGTATGGCAACAAACTACTCTGCGTCAAATTGGATTACCTGCTCATCTGCTGCCGGTACTGCTCTTTCAACGGGATTCAAAACCAATAACCACATGCTTGGGGTGGCCCCTGATTCCTCTGATTTGACCAGCATAGCATATATGATACATAACAGTGGGTTTAAAGTTGGCATAATGTCAACTGTTCCTATTGACCATGCCACACCGGGGGCCTTCTATGCATCGTCGGCTAAGAGAAGTGATTATTACAATATTACCAAGCAGCTTCCCGGCTCGGGATTCGAGTATTTTGCGGGGGGTGGTTTTTATGGAGTGATGTGTGACTCTGTTAATAAGGATCAGCCGGATCCTTCAAAAACAGCTAAGTTTTTAGCTATGCTTGATTCTGCCGGATACACTGTTGCCTGCGGTACTAAAGAGTATGATGCAAAGGTTGCCAATTCAAAGAAGATGGTTTTTCTTCAGCCGGGTAAGATTAGAGGAAGCGCTGTTCCATATGCTTCCAATCGTAAGGAGGGCGATCTCTCGCTCTCTGATATGGTAAGCAATGCAATAAAGTATCTCAATAATGACAAAGGCTTCTTTATGATGGTTGAGGGCGGTCAAATTGACTGGGCTGCACATAGCAATGATATCCTCAATACAATTGGCGAAACTTTGGATTTTGACAGGGCAATTTCCATTGCATATGAGTTCTATTTACAGCACCCTGATCAGACCCTTATAGTGGTTACAGCAGACCATGAAACCGGCGGTCTGACACTTGGAAAGCAGAAGGGATATGTATTCGACCTCACTAAGCTTCCTCAAAATAACCTGAATGGCAGGAGAGTGGAGTCTGATAGCACGGAAGCTCTCTCTGTAGATACCTATATGTCTCACGAATACAATGTTGATTCCCTCTCGGTAAGGACAAGCATTGGCTGGACAACGTCATCACATACAGGTGGTGCAATACCTGTCTTTGCAATAGGCGCTCATTCACAGGATTTTGCCGGAAGACAGGACAATACCGATATTCCAAAGAAGATATGTGCTGCCATGGGCGTTGAATTCAATCCATCACTTAAGAAATAGTGCAAAATTTTTAGAAGTATGAAGAGGCCCAATATGATAAAGTTATATGCACTTGCTGCTTCTCTTCTCCTTTCAGTTTGCGGATTCTCCAATTCAATACCGAAAGCTGAATTCAGAGGGGCGTGGCTGCATATTGTTGGAAACAAGAGCCTTGCAACAATGAGCACTGCCCAGTTGCAGGAGAAGTTCATCAATACATTCGATTCACTCCAAATGGCTGGGTGCAATGCAGTCATTTTCCAGGTGAGACCATGTGCCGATGCTTTCTATGACTCAGAACTGGAGCCGTGGACAAGATACCTTACCGGAGTCCAGGGGCAGGCTCCGGACCCATATTGGGATCCTCTGCAGTTTGCAATAGATGAGTGTCACAAGCGTGGAATGGAACTTCATGCATGGTGTAATCCGTACAGGGTTACACTTGAAGAGAGTGACACACTCTGCAAGGGACATTTCTACTACAAGCACAAGGAACTCTTTGTCAAGTACGGAGATAAGATTTTTTTCAATCCCGGTGAACCTTTATGCAGAAAATTTGTTACCAAGGTAATGGTTGACCTCGTTAAGAGGTATGATATAGATGCGCTTCATTTTGACGACTATTTCTATCCATATCCTATTGCAGGAAAGGAGTTTGATGACCAGAAGGCATTTGAAAAGTATGGAGCCAAGCAGGGCTTTGATGCGCAACATAAGGATGACTGGAGAAGAGACAATGTTACATTGCTCATTAAACAGATAAGTAAAGAAATCAAGCAGATCAAGCCTTGGATCCGTTTTGGAATAAGCCCTTTTGGCATTCACAGGAACAAGAAGGATACACCTGACGGAAGCGGCAGTGACACGAACGGCCTTTCGAATTACCATGCCCTTTTTGCTGACGTACCACTGTGGATAGAGAAGGGTTATGTAGATTATAATGTACCTCAGCTCTATTGGGAAATCGGGCACCCACGTGCCGACTACGATGTGCTTATAAGGTGGTGGAGCAGGACCTCGCATAGGGGACATTTGTATATTGGACAGAATGTGGGTTCTCTAAGTAAACCGGATTTGGATAATCCGTCAACCACTCAGATGCGCAGGAAGATTGAACTCTCAAGAACGCTGCCCAATATTCATGGAAATGTATGGTGGCCAGGTTGGTCGCTTTCAAGGAATGCAGGGTATGCAACCGACAGCCTGATTCAAACATATCAGAAGTATCCTGCACTTATTCCTCCATATTCTGATATTGACAATATTAAACCTATGCCTGTGGAGAATCTTCGTAAGGAGGGGTATCTTCTCAGGTGGAATCAGCAGAGAAAGGAGGCATCTGATCCAATGCAGAGAGCGCATTTCTACGTTATATATCACTTCCCGGCTGGTACGGATATAGATATTTCCAACAGCCGGTATATTGTAAAAATAACCAGGGATTCTGAGTTTAGCATTGCGGAAAACTGCAACCATAAGGACAAATCGCTGAATCACGGAAAGGGAAGCCGCTATGTGGTGAGTGTAGTTGACCGTTGTTGGAATGAGAGTGAAAATAACGCAGTTTGGGAGGAGAAGAAGGGATACAGTGACTGGTATTACTCCAGATTGGAAGAGTTTTCAAGCGAGATACCGGTAGATTCCAAGGATATTGTCTTTCTTGGCAACAGTCTGACCCAGGGCGGCAAATGGGATGAACTTTTCCCTGAGATTCAGGCCGAACTTGAAAAACGTGGGGGAGCAATAAGGAACAGGGGAATCATAGGTGACACTGCCGATGGCATATATGACAGATTGGATGAAATAGTTGAAGGCAAACCATTCAAGCTCTTCTTCCTTACAGGGGCTAATGACATCAGTCACAACCTCAGTGCTGACACTATTGCAGCCAGAATAGAGAAGGTTGTTGAGAGGGTTCAGAGGGAATCTCCAGATACGAAAATATATTTGCAGAGTGTATTCCCTTTCAATGAGAGTTTCAAGAGGTATAAGGCGCTTAATGGAAAGACACATGTGGTGTGTGAGGTGAATGAGATTCTAAAGGAGATGTGCCGCAGAAGGGGAGTGGAGTATCTTGATATCCATGATCTCTTTGCAGAAAAGGGTAACCGTGAGGTAATGAGGGCTGAAATATCTCCGGACGGCCTTCACCTGAATTCAAAGGGATATGAAATTTGGGTTGAAGCTATACGCAAGTATGTGGCAGAATAACCTTTTTTAACTATTTTTGCAGTTTACTGTTTACTTTAATATATGGAAGAAGTTAAAAGATTGAGAGTCGTTGAGCTTCTGAGTCAGAAGCCTGGAAGTGATGTCCTTGCAAAAGGATGGGTCAGGACGAAAAGAGGAAATAAGAATGTGTCGTTCATTGCCTTGAATGACGGTTCAACAATAAAGAATATTCAGATTGTATGTGATGCTCAGAATTTCAGTGAAGAGCTCATGAAGGATGTTACAACCGGTGCGTGCATTGCTGCCTGGGGAAAGCTCGTTGAATCACAGGGTCAGGGTCAGAGCGTTGAGATTCAGGCTTCAAAAATTGAAGTATATGGTAAGGCTGACGCCACATATCCACTTCAGAAGAAGGGCCATACACTGGAGTTCCTCAGAGAAATAGCACATCTTCGTCCAAGAACCAATACAATGGGTGCTGTTTTGAGAATCCGCCATGCAATGGCATTCGCCATTCACAGCTATTTCAACAGTAAGGGATTCTTCTATTTGCACACTCCTCTCATTACAGCATCAGACTGTGAGGGAGCAGGCGCAATGTTCCAGGTAACTACAATGGACCTGAACAATATTCCAAAAGGGGAGAATGGTAAGGTCGATTATTCACAGGATTTCTTCGGACGTCAGACATCACTTACAGTAAGCGGGCAGCTTGAGGGTGAACTTGGTGCAATGTCTCTTGGTCAGATATATACATTCGGACCTACATTCAGGGCTGAAAATTCAAATACGCCAAGGCATTTGGCTGAATTCTGGATGGTGGAGCCTGAGGTTGCTTTCAATGACATTACAGACAATATGAACCTTGCTGAAGATTTTATTAAATCTTTGGTGAAGTATGCGCTGGACAATTGCCGTGATGACTTGCAGTTCCTCAACGATATGTTTGACAAGGAACTCATAAGCCGTCTCGAAGGCGTAATTAATACAGAGTTTGTAAGACTGCCTTATACAGAGGGTGTTAAAATTCTTATGGAGAGCGGCCAGAAGTTCGAGTATCCGGTAAGTTGGGGCGTTGATCTTCAGAGTGAGCATGAGCGCTATTTGGTTGAGCAGCATTTCAAGAGACCTGTAATACTTACCGATTATCCTAAAGATATTAAGGCATTCTACATGAAGCAGAATGAGGATGGAAAGACAGTAAGGGCAATGGATGTGCTCTTCCCTAAGATTGGTGAGATTATTGGTGGTTCAGAGAGAGAGGAGTCTCTTGAGAAACTTGAGCGTAGGGTGGCTGAACTCAATATGGATACAAGGAATCTCTGGTGGTATCTCGATACCAGAAGATTCGGAACAGCACCGCACAGCGGATTCGGGTTGGGATTCGAACGTCTTCTCCTATTTGTTACAGGCATGGCAAACATCCGCGATGTCATTCCTTTCCCAAGGACACCGAAGTCAGCTGAGTTCTAGAGAGAATATTCACCATTGCAGCAGAAAAAGAAGACAATGTTGGTAATTGGAATAGCCGGTGGTACTGGGTCCGGCAAGAGTACGGTGGTCAATAAATTGAAGGCTTGCTTGAGGGATGAGCAGATTGTCATTATTCCACAGGATAGCTACTACAAGGATTGCAGCCACATGACAGCGCAGGAGAAGGCGGTGTATAATTTCGACCACCCTGATTCTGTTGATTTCAATCTTCTTCTTGAGCAACTCAACCAACTCAAGAGGGGCGAAGGGGTTGACCAGCCTATTTACTCATATCTTACATGTTGTAGGAGCATTACCGATACTGTTAGAGTTGAGCCGGCCGATATTATCATAGTTGAGGGAATTTTGATTTTCACTTGTCCGCAGTTGAGGGATATCATGGATATAAAAGTCTTTGTGGATGCCGATGCGGACGACAGACTGAGCAGGGTGATATGTCGTGATATTGTTGAGCGTGGCAAGAATGTGCATCAGGTTCTGGAACGTTATGAAAAGACGGTAAAGCCTATGCATCTGCAGTTCATTGAGCCAAGCAAAAGGTATGCTGATATAATTATTCCTCAGGGTGGTCACAATCAGGTTGCCATTGATGTTCTGATTGCTACTATTGAGAAGGCTTTGAACAAAGCGGAATAGGTGAACATATTATATTTTTGTGGAGATGAAAAACAATAAAGGAGAGGGTGAAAGGAATGTTGGGCTCTATGCCACCATTATTTTTCACCTTGTTCTTATTATTGTTCTTTTGTCTACATCAATACACAGCATAGTAGCTGGAGATCCTCTTTTTGAGATGGATTTTTCTGCACAGGAGGCCCAGGAGGAGCTTGAGCGCCTGGAGCAGATGAAGGAGCAGGCAACGCGTGAGGTGGAGGAACTTCTTGCTGCACAGTCTGCTTCACCTGCGGCGGCCTACAGAAATATTGCTGTGAACAGAAATGTTCCATTGAAGGATGACCGGAATTCCAATCCCAACGTATTGGATGAGGCGCGTGAGCTGCAGCGGAAGCTGGATGCCAACAGGGATGCTGCCAATATGAGCAGTGATGATGAGGTTGTTGTTGAACGCAAGCAGGATTCAAACAAGAAAGAGAACCAATATAAAGGGCCTACCGTGCTCTCTTACTCTCTTGATGGGAGAAAAGCAACATTTCTTCCTGTTCCGGTGTACAAATGCCAGGGCGGGGGAGATGTAAGTATAAGAATAGTTGTGAACAGAAAGGGCAGGGTAATTCAGGCACAGATAATAGAATCTGCATCTGTTGCTGACGATTGTATTACCAAGGCGGCTCTTGATGCAGCAAAAAGGAGCTGTTTCAACGCAAGTTCATCGGCTCCTGAGAAGCAGGTGGGAGATATTGTATATAGATTTATTCAACAGTAAATGGGAACTTCTTTTTTCAATATGAGACGTGCAGGCTGCGTGGCCATGCTTCTTTTCTTCTCATTGTGCGGCTATGCACAGGTTGATTTCAAGAAAATAGACAGGGATTTCTTCCTTGGAGTGAATGCGCAGCAGAATATTACTGCTCTTGAGGAGATGCTCAAGGGTGTCAATGATTCAAAGAGCAGGGCGGAGGTTTACTGGAGACTCTCAAGAAACTATCTCATAGTAGGTGAAGGGCAAAAGGATAAAGAGAGCAGACGCGCCACATTTGCAAAGGGCGTGGATTATGCCCAGGCCGGTATAAAGGCCGATAACCGTAATCCTCGTTGCTATATGTGGCATTGTGCCAATACCGGCAGATGGTGTCAGACCAAGAGCCTGATGAAACAGGCTTCATCTGTGCCGGTTATGGTTAAGGACCTTGAGATAATTATTGATTCTCTTGGCGTTATTGACTACTCCGAGGCATGGAACGCTTTGGCTGAACTCTATTTCCATCACCCTTTCAAGTCAGATGATGCTGCCGTAAATTTCATGAGAAGGGCAATTGAAACCATTCCGGCAGGTGAAACAAGAATTTCGTGTTATCTCTTTTTTGCTAATATGCTTCTCAAAAGAGATTTCAGCCGCGCGCAAAGGGTTAAGGAAATTGAGCAGAGTGCCGGAAAGTTCAAGGCGGCAAAGAAGAGTTCAATAGAGAGATATTCATATTATTGCGGGAAATTGGGGTATGAGTACAAGCCTGTATGGAGCGCAAAATATATCTCAATTATTTCAGATAAGGAGGAGGCTGCCAGCGTGGTCAAATATGCAATGAGCTTGTATGAGAACTCTTCCAATAGAGGTAAAAATGACACTGACAGTTACAAGGAACTCCAAAAACTCAATGAAAAAATAAATAAATAATATATGGAAGGAAAGTCATATTATGGTTTGAACTACTCCCAGGACCTGGTTCATAAACAGGTTTCTATAGTTCTTTTCAAAAGAGTGCAGAATATTCTCTTCTCTCTGAAATTTGAAAAGCCATTGAACAGGGAGCTTATGCATAAAGCAATCAATTTGCTCATTGAACGTAATGATTGCCTGCGTATGGTCTTTACTAAACGTAAATTCAAGTTGATGCAATATTTCCAGGAGAAGAACAGCATCAATCATATTCCATATCTGGTTTTTGACACTGTTGCAGAACGCACATCGTTCATCCATAAATTCCGCAGCGGCTCCACCAATCCATTCAAGGGGCGCATGCTTGAGGTTGTTTTTGCCAAAGATTTGGATGGCAAGGATCAGGTATATATAAAAATCAGCCACTATGTTGCAGATTTGTATGGAGTTTCACTCCTTGTAAATGATCTGTTGAACATATATGCTTCTCTTGCAGATGGAACTGAGATGCCTGCACCAAAGGGAAGCTTTGAAGAGGTTCTTGCCAAGGATGTCTCAAACAAGGAGAATAAAGATCTCCTGGAGAGAGATAGGAAATTCTTTGAGGATTATTTGGAAAAGCATTCCCAACCACCTATGTATTGTGGCTTGCATGGATCTGGAAGTGACTATTGGATGAAGAAAAAGAAGAAGGGGCTCTTCTATGTTCCTTTCAGATTCGTAACCTGCTCAACTGAGGGCTATATGATGAATGTTCCTTCAGCTGTAACTGAGAATGTTATGAAGTGGTGCAATGAGAATGAATTGCCTCTCTCTACATTTTTCTTCTATGCTTTTGCAGTTGCCACATCATGGGTAAATGGTAAGGAAAAATATCAGTCTCCACTCATGCTGGTTGACAACAGGGCAACTATGAATGAGCGCAACTGCGGAGGTTGTAAGGTTCAGAGTATAGGATTATATACTGAAGTGGATTGGGAAAAGAGTTTTAAGGAGAACATTCAGCGCACCTTTGAGGAGCAGAATCAACTTTTCAGACATACCAAGACCTCATACTTTGAAATGGAGATGATGCAGCACAAGAAATGGGGATATCCTATGTTGAGTCAGGTAATAAACTTCTGTTACTCATATATTCAAACTGCAATGCCAGATGGGGTTTCAATGCAGGTTCTTACAAACGGAAAGGGGTCGTTGCCAGCATACGTAGCGCTTCAGCACAATGTCAGAACAAATGAGATATCAGTAATATATGATATTCAGACTGCAATGACAACTGCATCGCAGCTTATAGATTTCCATAATAATTACATTCGCGTCATAGAGAGGGTAATTGCATGCTCAAACGAATCTTTGAACGAGGTAATCCAATAATAATAGAATGAAATTCCAGACAGAGAGAGAAATGCTTCGTAATAACCTGCTTAGGGAGGGCGATTACAAGAGCACAAGGGAGATGATTTCAAGAATCCGCAGGATGATACCTGATACAAGGATTCTTGGAGAACTTGATTCACAGAAGAAGATAATCCATTATACAGTCAAGGAGGTATACGAACAGGTCATGTCGCTTGGTGACGGACTTCTGGCCCATGGTTATGCAGGCAAGCACATTGCTGTAGTTGCCGACAATTGTGTCCGATACATATATCTGGATATGACAATATCCTCCGGAGTTGGTGTAGTGGTACCTATAAACAAATATATTCCAGTACAGCTGAAAAAGGAACTTTTTGACAAGGGTGACGTCAGTGCCGTATTCTGCAGCAGTGATATGGTGGAGGAGATGGAGCAGATAAAGAGTGAACTCCCAAAATTCGAGAGTATCATTACCATTGACAAAAAGGTGGAAGGGTATCTTTATTATGGGGAGATTGTTGAGCGTGGAGCGGCAGAGAAAGGCAAAGGTGAATTCTCCATGATGGAACTTGATATAGATGCTCCTGCAAAGTTGCTCTTTACAAGTGGAACAACCGGAGCCAACAAGGGCGTAATCCTAACAAATGCAAATATTGCAGCCAACTTTGTAAATTGCCTTGACGTGATTGAAGCCAATGGCAATTTCACATCAATGAGTGTGCTGCCTATGCACCATGCTACGGAGATCAACAGCCATATCATGACAAGGATTGCTGCAGGCAGACTGACATACATCAGTGAGAATATGAGCCATCTGATGACCAATTTGAAGATATTCAAGCCTGAATGCATTACCATTGTTCCTATGATAGCCAATGCTTTTTACAGCAATATCTGGCGTGGAGCCAAGAAGGCTGGTATGGAGGAGAAACTCAAGAAGGGAATCAAGGTGAGCAATCTTCTCAGAAAGTTTGGAATAGATCGCACACATACTATGTTTGCCCAACTCCTTGAACCATTTGGTGGAAGACTTCGTATGATAGTATGTGGAGGAGCAATGCTTAATCCTGTTGTTATCAAGGGTCTGTATGATTTTGGAATCAGAGTTGAAAACGCATACGGAATTACTGAATGTGGACCTTTGATTTCAATGAATTCAAACCCTTTGGAGGAGAATTTGAGCGTTGGCAGACCATGTCCGCAGCTCCAAGTCAGAATAGATTCTCCTGATGAGAATGGTGTGGGAGATTTGTGCGTGAAGGGACTCAGTGTTGCAAAAGGATACTATAAGGATGAAGCGGCCACTGCTGCTGTTTTTGGCGCCGATGGATTTTTCAACACTGGCGATAGTGCAAGAATAGACTCTAATGGAAGAATCATTCTTCTTGGGAGGAAGAAGAATTCAATTGTTCTTGAAAATGGCAAGAATGTCTCACCCGAGGAGATAGAGAATGTTATTGAGTCAAAGATGGGTTATGTAGATGATATCATTGTATATTCGGCGGAATGGTCTGAAAATGGGTCGTCCAGAAATGTCATTTGTGCAGGTCTTTTCATTGCAGATGAGGATATAAGGAACAATACGGGAAAAATCCTTGACGATGTCAGGAGGGTGAATGAGACTTTGCCGGATTACAAGGCTGTTGAGTATGTTGAACTCCCTGCGCAGGAGTACCCAAAAACCGCAATGAAGAAGGTTAAAAGAATCAATCTCCCGGAAAAATGTTCAGGGGAAGGAATAAAAGTTTTTTAAATATGGATATAAAGAAGGATATACTTGATATACTTGCTCAGTATATAGATGTGCCAATTGAAGATGTAAAGACAAACGAAGGAGTGAAATATGCAACGGGACTCGATTCATTCCGTCTCTTCTCCTTCATTGGAGAATTGGAAGAGCATTTTGGGCTTACATTCGAGGAGAAATCTCTTAAAGAGTTGAAAACATTGGACGA
>DCHN01000088.1:0-1312 GCA_002315995.1 Bacteroidales bacterium UBA1751
TTTCGGTTTCAAAAATTTTTAAGAGTCTTAAACTTTGGGTATTTTTGTTTGGCTCTTTTGTTGAGTTCTTTTGTCGGGTTTGTTATAGTTATAAGTAAAGCGAAAAACAGACCAAAAAGACAAAGACAAGATTACCAAGTTATTTTTAAGATTTACTAAAATAAAAAGAAAAGATATTATGGTTCAGTTGGATCAGATAAACAGCTCTAGCGAGAGGATTGACGCCTTAAGGAGGTCTCTTTGACGTGGCCGGTAAGGCTGAAGAGATAAAGGCGGGAGAGGAAAGGAGTGCGCAACCCGATTTTTGGGATAATCCAAAGGAGGCGGAGGCGTTTCTGAAAGTGCTCTCGGAGAAGAAATATTGGGTAAATTCCATAAACAAACTTGTTTCATCACTCGATGATATCCGTGCCCTGCGCGAGATGGCGTTGGAGGCTGGTGCTGCAGAGGGTGCAGCCTCACAGGCTAAGGGTGCTGCTGGTGCTGCAGAGAGCATTGCTTCGCAGATGAAGAGTAGTGGTGGTGCGCAGGATAGTGCTGCTGATGCCGGCAGTGAGTCAGGCAGTGGGTTTGGTAGCGACTGTTCAGTTGCTGTGGCAAGCGACTCGGGGAAGTCTGCTGCTGTGAATGATGCAGGGGGCAAGCCTGCCGCTCAGCCAAAGAGCGAGGAGGAGCAGATGCTTGACGATGAGTATGCAAAATTCTGTGCGCTCATAGATGAGGTTGAGGCCAAGAGTATGCTGGGTGAGGAGGGTGACAATATGAGTGCCCTGCTTAAGATCAATTCGGGTGCTGGCGGTACCGAGAGTAATGACTGGAGCAGCATGCTCTTCAGAATGTACCTCAGGTGGGCCGAGCGAAACGGTTACAAGACTACAGTTTACAGCGTGCTCGATGGTGATGAGGCCGGAATAAAATCAGCAACAATTGCTATTGAGGGTGACTACGCATACGGCTATCTGAAGGCCGAGAACGGAGTTCACAGAATGGTGAGAATCAGCCCGTTCAATGCACAGGGCAAGAGACAGACCACATTCTCTTCGGTGTTTGTCTATCCGCTGGTTGACGATACAATAGAGATTACAATTAACCCTGCCGATTTGGAATGGGATACTTTCCGTTCCAGCGGTGCGGGTGGTCAGAACGTAAACAAGGTTGAGACCGGTGTTCGTGTAAGGCATATCCCTACCGGCATTGTTGTTGAGAACACCGAGACACGTTCGCAGCTTGACAACAGGCAGAATGCCCTGCGAATTCTCAAGTCACATCTTTATGAACTTGAGTTGGAGAAGCGCAGGGAGAAGCAGGCCGA
>DCHN01000088.1:1376-5049 GCA_002315995.1 Bacteroidales bacterium UBA1751
CCTTACAAGATGGTCAAGGACCTCAGAACGGGATGCGAGACAACCGACACCCAGGCAGTTCTTGACGGCGACCTCAATGAGTTCATGAGGCGCTATTTGCTGGAGTTCTGCAAAAAGTAGCCGGCATCAGAATTATCGGTAGCGGTAGAAACAGAGGCGTCATCAGAGGCGGTATCAGAGGCGTCATCAGCGACGGTATCAGAAGCGTCATCAGAGGCGTCATCAGAAGCGGCAGAAGAAACAGAAGAAGAGGAAGAAGCGAAGATGAGAGGAGAATATGGTGGAGAGCAGCGAATAGGCGTTGGACTCTTGTGGGTGAAAAACTATCGCAAGTGAAAAAAAGAAAAAGTACAAAAACAAAAAATAAAGATTATGGAGTTCAAGTATCAGACAATGTTTCCTCTTGGAGCGGATACAACAAAGTATCACCTCCTTACAAAGGATTACGTAAAAGAGATTGATTTCAATGGCAAGAAGATGCTTCAGGTTGATCCTGAGGGTATCAGATTGCTCAGCCGTCAGGCTTTCCACGATGTTGCATTCATGCTAAGGCCTGAGCACAACGATATGGTTGCCAAGATTTTGAATGACCCTGAGGCAAGCGCAAACGACAAGGCAATTGCCCTTACCTTCCTGCTCAATGCCAATGTGGCCGTTGAGGGGCAGCTCCCTTTGTGCCAGGACACCGGCACCGCAACCATTGTTGCAAAGAAGGGCCAGATGGTATATACCGGCGGCGGCGATGAGGAGGCAATTTTCCACGGCGTTTACGACACCTACACCACAGACAACTTGCGCTACTCCCAAACCTTGGCGATAGATATGTACAAGGAGAAGAACTCAGGCAACAATCTGCCTGCACAGGTGGACATATTCGCTGTTGATGGTGAAGAGTACAAGTTCCTCTTTGTGGCAAAGGGTGGTGGAAGTGCAAACAAGACATATCTCTTCCAGGAGACCAAGGCTTTGTTGAATCCTGAGAAACTTGAGAAGTTCCTTGTTGAGAAGATGAAGACTCTTGGTACAGCCGCTTGTCCTCCTTACCATATTGCATTTGTAATTGGCGGTACATCTGCGGAACTCAACCTCAAGACGGTGAAACTCGCCTCTGCAAAGTATTACGATGCTCTTCCTACCGATGGTGGTGAGGCCGGCAACGCATTCCGCGATCTTGAAATGGAGCGCAAACTCCTTAAGGCTGCCCACAACATTGGTCTCGGTGCACAGTTCGGAGGCAAGTATCTTGCACATGACATAAGAGTTGTACGTCTGCCTAGACATGGTGCTTCTTGCCCTGTTGGTATGGGAGTAAGCTGTAGCGCAGACCGTAACATAAAGGGAAAGATCAACAAGGATGGTATCTGGTTGGAGACTCTGGATTCAAATCCTGCACGCGTGATTCCTCCTCAGTACCTGAATGCAAAGCACAAGAGCGGCGTTTCAATTGACCTCAACCGTCCTATGAACGAGGTTCTTGCAGATTTGAGCAAGTATCCTGTATCTACACAGGTTCTTTTGAATGGTACAATCATAGTAGGTCGTGACATTGCCCACGCAAAACTCAAAGAGAGAATCGACAAGGGTGAAGGCCTTCCTGAGTATATGAAGAAGCATCCTATTTACTATGCTGGTCCTGCAAAGACCCCTAAGGGAATGCCTAGCGGATCGTTCGGTCCTACAACAGCAGGCCGTATGGACAGCTACGTTGACCTCTTCCAGGAGAACGGCGGCAGCATGATTATGATAGCCAAGGGTAACCGCAGCCAGCAGGTAACCGATGCCTGCAAGAAGCATGGCGGATTCTATCTTGGCAGTATAGGTGGAACAGCGGCTATTCTTGCAAAGGATAACATCAAGAGCGTTGAGTGCCTTGAGTACCCTGAGCTTGGAATGGAGGCTATATGGAAGATTGAGGTTGAGAACTTCCCTGCATTCATCCTCGTTGATGACAAGGGCAACGACTTCTTCACCCAGATAAAACCGCTCAACTGCGCGGAATAATTCAGTGCTTGAGGAGCCAGCTGAAGAAGTCGGGTTCGGCAAAGGCGTTGTGCCAGCTTCCGTGCTTCACGCCGGGATACTCTATGAGAGATGATTCGTGGCCTGCATCTATGAGCGCCTGGTTGGCCAGACGCGAGCCATCCGGATTTACGGCAGTGTCGTCGGAACCGTGGAAGAAGCGGAAGGCGGTACGGCCCTTGTACTCTGCACATCTGTTTGGATTTATTCCACCGCAGATAGGTTCAATTGCTGCAAAGTAGTTGGGGTATCTTATTGCCATATCGAGTATGCCCATTCCGCCCATTGAGAGACCTGTGCCGTAGATACGATCCTTGTCTGCGAAGCCAAGTTTTATGAAGCTGTCTATTAGCTCCTTAACTGCTGCCTCCACCGGATTCTCAATAGGAGTTGGAGGGTAACCTGTGTAGCCGCTGGTGAATGCCCATGATGAGTAGAGTGGGCATTGCGGAACAATTACAATTACGTTGGACAGCTCGTCAGATGTGCGCATCAGTTCGCCGCCGTGAATGAGCTGTGCCTGGTTGTCATCTCCTCTCTCGCCTGAGCCGTGAAGGAAAACCAAAACAGGGTAGGCCTGCTCCGGGCTGAAGTTCTCTGGGTAGAGGATTACATAGTTCAGCGGCAGCCCGTTGTTTGAGATAAATACCTTCTGGATATACTTGCCGTCTCTTGCCTGCGCGCTGGTTGCAGCCATAAGAAGAGATGCCAGAAAGAGAATGGATAATGTGAAAATCTTTTTCATACTATTAAAAATTTCATGCTCTGTTTCACATAGCAGGTTATACATACAAATTTACAAATTCTAATAAAAAACAGCCGGTAAGTTGAGAACCAACTCATCGGCTGTTTTTCAGTGCCCGGAACAAGACTCGAACTTGCACGCCTTTCGACACACGCACCTGAAACGTGCGCGTCTACCATTCCGCCACCCGGGCATAGAGTTTTCAGGTGGCACAAAGGTATGAATATTTTTTTTGATTGCAAATGTTAAATTAAGTCAACCGGGGAGAGAAACTTTGCGTTTGTTAATAATTTTTTACCTTTGTAGGTTCTTCTAAAAATGCAGGGATTTCATTGGCGCATTGTGTGTGAAGTATTTGCTATGTGTCAGGGTATCATTTTTTTGAAATAATAAAGAGTACACAGATATGGAATTGAAAAATGTGGTTGTTACCGGAATGGGTTGTGTGACACCTATTGGAAACAATGTTGAAGAGTTCTATAAGGCAATGATGGAGGGTGTTTCAGGTGCCGCTCCAATTACTTATTTTGATGCTTCCAACCACAAAACCCAGTTCGCGTGTGAGGTGAAGAATTTTGATCCGGAGCAGTACTTCGATAGAAAGGAGGCCCGTAAGATGGACCTTGTAACAATGTTTGCAATGGCTGCTGCCGATCAGGCTGTAAAGGATGCATCTCTTATTGGCGAGGATGGAAAAATCAGCAGCGCATTTGATTCTGCAAGGGTAGGCGCAATAATTGGTTCAGGCATAGGAGGCCTCGGCAGTATGGAGAATGAACTCGCAGAGTATCACGCTGCCGGAAACCATATTCCAAGATTCAGTCCGTTCTATGTAACAAAGATGATAGCAAATATGAGTTCGGCCCAGATCTCAATAAAGTATGGTCTTATGGGTCCGAACTTTGCAAC
>DCHN01000088.1:5113-20037 GCA_002315995.1 Bacteroidales bacterium UBA1751
ATAAGGACAGGCGCTGCAGATGTTATTCTTGCGGGAGGAACTGAACAGGCAATTACCGTAAGTTCAGTTGGAGGCTTCAATACAATGAAGGCCCTCTCTACAAACAATGAGAATTACAAATGTGCTTCAAAACCTTACGACAAGAATCGAGACGGATTCGTAATGGGTGCGGGAGCTGGAGTTCTTGTACTTGAGGAGGAGGAGCACGCCAGAAAGCGCGGAGCAAAGATTTATGCAAGATTCTGCGGAGGCGGAATGTCATCGGATGCATACCACATTTCAGCAACTTCTCCAGATGGTGAGGGCGCTGCAATATGTATGGCCAATGCAATAAAGGATGCGGGTCTCAAGCCTGAGGACATCAACTATGTGAACACTCACGGAACAGCTACTCCTGTAGGCGACATCCCGGAGCTGGCAGCCCTTGCAAAGGTGCTTGGAGAGCACTACAAGGATACTTATATCAGCTCTACAAAATCTATGACAGGTCACCTTCTCGGTGCTGCCAGTGCAATTGAGGCTGTGGCTTCCATTCTTGCAATAAACAACAATGTTATTCCTCCTACAATCAATGTGGAGGAACTTGATGAAAATCTTCCTGAAGGTTCAAACATTGTAATCAACAAACCTTTGAAGGCAACCGTGAACTACGCTCTGAGCAACAGCTTCGGATTCGGAGGTCACAACGCTTCAGTCATTTTCGGAAAGTACAACAAATAGAGGATACCTTAGACTGAAAAATAGAGGAGATTGGTTTTGATGAGGGTCCATATAAACAAGGAATATGAGGAGCAGCGGAAGTTCATTGAGAGCATTCCTGCTCTTTTTGTATCCAATGGTGGCAAGCTTATTCTGGAGAGCAGAAACATTGTCAGACTCTTTCCTGAGCAGGGCTTTGTGGTAAAGAAGTTCCATAAGATTAATTTCATAAACAAGTTCGTCTATGCCTGCATAAGAAAGAGCAAGGCCCAGCGTTCGTTTGAGTATGCTCAGAGGCTTATTGCCAATGGATTCGGATCTCCTGAACCTGTTGCATGGATTGACATTAAACGCTGTTTTCTTGGAATTCCATTCCTTCCTGTAATTCTCAGAAGTTCATTCTATATATGCAGGGAGTGCACTTGGCCGTCGCTTCAGGAGATATGCGGCAGGGAACCGGCTGAGGATACCGACTTCATTGTGAAGGCCTATGCAGCGGATGTTGTAAGAATGCACAACTGCGGAATAGTTCCGGTGGACACCAACCCGGGAAATGTCTTTTATAGGATAAACGGGAATGGGAGCGTTAGTTCAAAAGAAACAGAACAGAATTCGGCAGCCGATGTAGTGTGTGGTTCCGAAACTGTTCAGTTCCAGTACATTGATCTTAACAGGATGCATCTTTACAATGGACCGGCTCCATTGGATGTTCGCTTTAGAAGCATTGCCAGAATGAGTAACAGCCAGGCAATGTTTGAACGTATAGCAAGCCTCTATTTTTCAATTTATTATAATGTTTCAGACGGAAATAAGGACCAAAGGGTTGATGCGGCAGTTGAGGGGTGCCGCACAGAGCGTAGGAAATTCATGAGCCGCATGGAACTGAAGGAGAAGTTAAAGGGACGCAGATGATGAACAGATTTAAGATTTCAGGTGGCCGTGTCATTACAGGTGGTGCCGATTTGGGTGAATGCACTCTGCTCGTAGAAGAGGGGTGTATAAAAGGAGTTGAAAAGGGAAATGTTGAGGCTCCTGATTATGAAACAATAGATGCAACTGGAAGGTATGTGATGCCAGGCTTTATTGACATTCACACCCATGGTTCCGGAGGACATGATTTTATGGATTGCTCCGTTGAGGGGTGCAAGGTCATTGCAAAGGAGCATGCCAAGCATGGTACCACTCTTATGTTCCCAACCACAATGGCTTCAGACAATGAGGAACTTTTCCGTTTTCTCGATGAATATGAGACACTTGGCGAAACAGGAGGTGCTGCGTTTGGAGGACTTCATCTGGAGGGGCCATATTTTGCATACGCCTTTAGAGGCGCACAGGATCCCAAATATCTGAAGAACCCATCTCCAAAGGGTTATATGCCTGTTCTGGAGCGCTGCAAGGATATAAAGCGCTGGAGCATAGCTCCTGAACTTCCTGGAGCGCTTGAGTTGGGGCGGGAGCTTGCAAAGAGGGGAATTGTGGCTGCCATTGCCCATACCGATGCCCTGTACGATGATGTTGTAAAGGCGCATGAGGCTGGATATAGCCTTATGACTCACTTCTATTCAAGAATGAATGGCTTTACCAGAAGGGGAGCCTACAAATACGCCGGCTGCATTGAGGCTGCATACCTTATAGATGACATCTCCGTTGAACTCATTGGTGACGGAATTCACGTACCGGCACCGCTTCTGAAACTTGTACGCAAGAACAAGGATCTGAGTAAAATCATTCTCTGCACCGATTCAATGCGTGGAGCCGGAATGCCTGAGGGAACAAAGAGTGTACTCGGTTCGCTTGAGAAGGGTCAGGAGGTTGTAATAGAGAATGGGGTTGCCTTCCTGGCCGACAGGAGTTGTTTTGCCGGCAGTGTATGTACAACCGAGCGTATGGTTAAGACTATGTGGCAGCAGGGCGGAGCAACTCTGCCTGAAGCTGTTGTAATGGCAACAGAGAACCCCGCCAACATTATGGGATACGGCCATTGCAAAGGAAAAATCAAGGCCGGTTACGACGCTGACCTCGTAATATGCAGCAAGGAACTCGATGTTGAACAGACCTTCGTGAAAGGCGTTCGTGTTTGCCATAATTGAAGATATTAACTACATTTGTAGTGAAGCCCCAACCTGGGGCGATAGATTTCAATTATGGAAATAGTCATCTCTTTTATTGCTGGTTTTGCGGTGGCCGCATTTGCCGCCTTCTTTATTGCAAAATCCATATTCAACTCAACCGGGAGAATGCGTGAAGCTGCGCACAAGGAGGCTATGGATGCCCTTGAGAGCAGGTTCAATGAGACAATATCCAAGGTGAGCGCACAGGTGAGTTCGCAGGTGAGTGCTCAGGTAAGAAACGAAACCGACAGCATGCTCAAGCAGCGTCAGGATGAGTTCTCCAAATCAAGCAGCCAGAGCATAGGAGCTCTTGTCAATCCGCTCAAGGAGAACATAGAGCAACTCAAGAAGGCAATGGACCAGAACGGAAAGGATCAGGCGGAGCGCAATGGAGAGATGCGTGAGAGAATAAAGAACCTTCTCCAGCATAGTGAAGCGGCCCGCAAGAGTGCCGATGAACTTGCAAATGCCCTAAGACACGGCAGCAAGGTGCAGGGTGACTGGGGTGAAACCGTACTTGAAGAACTCCTTACTTCGCAGGGACTTACAAAGGGAGTACATTATGATACACAGGCTGTGATTTCAGATGCCTCAGGCTCTCCGGTAAGAAATGAAAACGGAGGTATAATGCGTCCCGACGTCATACTGCATCTCGACGAGACCAGAGAGGTTATAATAGACTCCAAAGTCTCTCTCACATCATATATAGATTATGTTAACGCTGAAGATGAGACAAGCCGTCAGATCTTTCTCAAGGCTCACATTGAGAGTTTGAAGAAGCACGTGAAGGAACTCTCGGCAAAAGATTACTCTTCGTATGTGCAGCAGCCAAAAGTTTCCGCCGGATATGTAATAATGTTTGTACCGAACGTGGGCGCTTTATGGTGCGCACTCAATGCTGAACCTGACCTTTGGCGAAAGGCAGCTGAGGCAAATGTTTATATTGCTGATGAGCAGAGCCTTTACGGAGCACTGAAAATTGTTAATCTCACCTGGCGTCAGGTGGCGCAGGCGCAGAACCATGAGAAGGTGTATGAACTCGCCAACGAGATGATAGAGAGGGTTGGCCTCTTCATGAAGAAGTATGAGGCAGTGGGCAAGGCACTCCATCTGGCCAATGATGAGTGGGAAGATGGCCTCAAGAAACTTGACGTTAAAGGGCAGAGCATAGTGAATACCTCAGCCAAGCTTATAAAGCTGGGTGCAAAAAACAGTGAGCGGCATCCTATAAAAATGCTATATTTGTAAAACAATTCTCTTGGTATGGAAGGAAAATATGTAAGACTTACGTCTCATTCGTCAATAGCGGTGCTCCTGGCCATAGGAATCCTCTCCGTGGGCTTCATAATTTGGGCATTCTTCGGTTCGGTTACAGACCGTGAAATCATACGTGGGGTGGTCTTCCCAAGCAATGGAACCATTGGTGTGAATGTTCCAAGCAATGGTTCTGTAAAGGAGGTTTTCGTACATAAAGGTGATATGGTTGTACAGGGGCAGTCACTTGCCCTTATTGCGGTTGATGGCGCATACAGTGTTCTCTCTGCACCATACAGCGGTACCGTGCTTTCGTATATTCCGGAGAATGGTACGTTCAATGCATTTGAAGATGTAGTTGACCTGCTTCCTCATGGTGGGGAGCAAAAGGTTTATAACGTTACTGCCTATGCTAACTTTACCTCAATGAGATTCATAAAGCAGGGGCAGGAGGCTCAGATAACACCGTTGAATGAGAAACGTGAAAGGGTTGGTTATGTGAGGGGAGTGATTAAAAGGGTAAATCAGTATCCTACAACGCGCCAGGAGGCTGTGTTGAAACTTCAGAATGCATCTCTTGCAGATGAAATTTTCCCTTATGACAATTCGGTGTTTGAAATAGAAATTAGTATGAGACGCAATCCGGACGCGCCTGATGAGCTTGATTGGTCTTTTCCTTCCGATGAACCCATTGATATGAGTGTGGGTACCTTCTGCAATATTGAGGTGGTTGTAAAATCACGCTCCATTATTAGATACATCTTTGAAAATGTAAGGGAGAAACGCAATTCATTAAGAAAATGAAAGAGAGGGACGAGAGTACACTGCGGTTTATATCCAAGCACATGGTTGGCTTCAACGAGGCTGTTGCTTATGTTGGTGTCATTTCCGTGCTCATGATAATTCCTGGACTTGCAGTTCCAATAGTCAACCAGATACTCATTGACAATGTTCTTTCCGGATTAAATCCGGAGTGGGGTGCGCCTCTGATTATGGTTGCAACACTCTTGATTCTTATGAGAGTTGTACTGCGTTTTCTTGAGGGAAGCGCATGGCGTCATAGAATGATGATGATTACAAGCAGCTCTTCAGAGATGCTCTGGCATATTCTTAGGCTTCCCGTAGGATTTTTCCACGACAAATACACTGCAGATATTTCGAACAGGATTTACTACGGCACGTCAATAGCTGATAAGATGACGGATACCTTCGTGATACTTCTCCTTGATATTTTGACGATCTTCTTCAATATCTACTTCATGATCAGATATAGTGCAGTACTCTCAATATTCGCTATTCTTCATATATTATGCAACATTATTATGCTCAGGGTTATAAAGAAGAAGCAGAAAAATTTGAACATGGAGGCGCAGAAGGAGATAGACCATTTGAGCAGCATCACAGCAGCCTCAATTGAGAACATTGACTCAATAAAGAGTTCAACTGCAGAACCTTTCTTCTTTAGGGCGTGGGGCGATTCATTTGCAAGGATGCAGAGTGCCGCCGTACAGTGTGCTTCGAGAAATGTCTTCTCAGAAACTGTTCCTATATTTCTTGACTCAATAACAAGGGTTCTTATTTTGGGAGTGGGAGCATACTACATAATAGAGGGCCAGCTCACCGTTGGTATGCTTATGTGTTTTCAGGCAATTGCAACACAAACTATGTCTCCTTTGAAACATTTTGTAGCAAACTTCCAGAATATGGCTGCTGTGAATGCACAGACAGAGCGAATGAAGGAGATTCTTGATGAGCCTTGTGATGTTCCTGATACGGTTGAGCCTGTAAAATGTAATGATACGGACACCGGTAAGCTTATTGGTGATATAGAGCTCAGACATGTCACTTTTGGTTACGACCGAAGCCAGCCACCTATTATTGAGGATTTCAATATGGTTGTTCCTGTAGGAAAGAGCGTTGCGTTTGTTGGTCCATCGGGATGCGGCAAGAGTACAATAGCAAAATTGATTTCGGGCCTGTATAAGCCATGGTCAGGCGAAATTCTCTTCGGCGGAAAGCGTCAGGAAGAAATTGACCGTGACCTCTTTGCAAATTCGGTGGCCATTGTTGACCAGAATATTGTAATGTTTGAAGGAGATATTTCAGACAATGTGAAATTGTGGGATGACTCGGTGGAGGACTTTGCAATGATTCTTGCCTGCCACGATGCACAGATACACGATGAGATTGCTATAAGGGAGGGTGGATATCACGCAAATATGGAGTCTGGTGGTAAGAACTTTTCAGGTGGCCAAAGGCAGAGAATAGAGCTTGCCAGTGCCTTTGCAAAGGAGCCTACCATAATGATTATGGATGAGGGAACATCGGCTCTGGATGCTATTACAGAGGAGGGTGTAATGAACAGTGTAAGGCAGATGGGCTGCTCCCAAATTATTATAGCCCACAGGTTGAGCACAATTCGCGACTGTGATGAAATTATTGTGATGCAGCGTGGAAAGATTGTGGAGAGAGGTACGCATGAGCAGCTTATGGCTCAAAATGGATTCTATTCACTGCTAATAGAGAACAAATAATGCAGGTTGACAAACTCATAGAGAAGAATCAGGCAAACCTGAAGGCTATGGAGGATGCAAAGTCAGATTTGCATTCAATGCTTGGCTATGTTGGAAGTGAGAGTGATTCCGTTGCATCCAAAATGGCTCTCCAGAGCGTTCTTGATTATTTGAAACTATCGCTCTTGGTAGAGCAGGATTGTCTTGATTTGAAGCAGGCGGAGGCCTGGTTGCAGAACAAGAGCATCCCATGCCTTAGGTGCACCTTGGAGGGGAAGTGGTGGAGTAAGGCGGCAGGTCCTCTCTTGTGCATAGATGAAAATGGGAAGATTGCGGCGCTTATTCCCAATGCGTTCGGATACAGATTCAGAGATGTGAAAAGTGGAAAAATGAGGAGCGTTTCAAGGAAGAATGCCTCTTCTTTTGGTAAAAATGCGCTCAGCGTGGTAAAACCTTTGCCTTCTACTTCTCTTACAATAAAGGATTTGTACGCTTTTATCATTAAGAGCGTTCCTATAGCAAACAGGATTGCCGTTGTTTTCTTCTGTGTCATTGCCACACTCCTTACAATGCTGGTTCCGGTTGCAAACAAAATCATTTTCAAAGAGGTTGTCCCTTCTGGATTGACGTATGAGATACTTCCTGTTTGCGCGCTTTTGTTTGGGGCTGGCATAAGCAGCGCTCTCTTTGGCGTCTGCAACAATGTTGTCTTGTTGCGTGCCAAGGACAAGGTGAATGCAATGGTGCAACCTGCGCTTATGTCAAGGCTGCTCTATTTGCCTTCATCATTTTTTAAAAAATACTCTTCCGGAGAGTTGAGCACAAGGGTTCTTTCGGTTACCAATGCATATCAGCTTTTGACCAATCAGATACTTGTAGCGTTTGAGGGCGGGATCTTTTCAATAATGTATGTGCTTATTGCCTTTGTATACGCAAAAGAGATGATGTGGGTGATTACCCTTACTGTATTATCTGCAGGTATATTCTCATTTTTTGAAATAAGGGCTTCAATAAAGGAATACAACAAAAAGTTGCCAAATGCTGTAAAGACACAGAACTTCTCGAAGAGTGCAATTGCGGGTATTCAGAAGATAAAGAACAACAGGGCTGAGGCAAGGGTCTTTGCACAATGGACAAAGCGTTTCAGCCAGTCTGAGGTTAGAAGTGCAAACAGCTCATTCTTTATGAGGTATAAAAAAGGGCTTGGTTGCGTAATTGCAAACTTTTTTATTCTGGTGGCCTACTTTGCAGCGTGGTATCACGATGTTGCCCTGAGTGATTATGTTGCTTTCATGTCTGCTTTTGCAATAATGCAGGCGGCATTGGACAATGGAAGGCGTGTGCTTGATACCATTGCCAGAATATCACCTCAGCTGAAGCTGCTGGAGCCTATTCTGGCTGCGGAGCCTGAGAATAAGAGCTTTGATACCGATGTCAATGTCATTACCGGAAGCATAGATTTGAACCACGTTTCATTTGTATATGGTTCAATGAACTCAAAACTTCTTGATGATGTTTCCCTGCATATTCCAGCTGGGCAAAGCGTTGGATTGGTGGGTAGTTCGGGCTGTGGAAAGAGTACACTTATGCGAGTAATGATGGGTTTTGACAAGCCATCTGGCGGTTCGGTTTATTACGGGCAATATAATGTGCATGATGTGAATATTGCCCATTTGAGACAGTTTGTGGGATATTGCCCGCAGAATCTGCAGATTTTCCCGGGTACGGTGGAGGAGAATATAAGAATGGGATACACTGGTTACTCTAAGGAGGAGATTTGGAAAGCGGCTGAAGCGGCCTGCATAGCAGATGATTTGCGTAGAATGCCAAAGCAACTTGATACGGAGCTTGGTGAGGGTGGAACTGGTTTGAGTGGTGGGCAATGCCAGAGGCTCCTCATTGCCAGGGCACTTTTGAACAAACCGAAGATTCTTTTCCTCGATGAGGCAACTTCTGCACTTGACAATATCACCCAGAAGGGCGTTTCAGACAATATAGATAAAATGGGTTGTACCAGAATAATGATTGCGCACAGACTTAGTACAGTTATGAACTGCGATAGAATTATTGTTCTTGACAACGGCAAGATAGTGGAAGACGGCTCTCCGAGGGAGCTAATGGCTCAGAGGGGATTTTTCTATCAGCTTAGTAAGAGACAGATGTAATTACAGATATGAAACGGTTTTTTATATACAGTTTGATTCTTGGCGCACTTGCATCATGTGCCGGTAGTGGCACAGAGAGTTCTGTAAACAGCGATAAGGCAAGTGGGGCTGCTTTGGTTGCTGAGACTGTAGCTGATTTGAATGCAAATACAAAAGTGGAGACAAAGGTTCTTGTAAGCAAGGGCGTTATTCGTTCCGATAGGGAGGTGAGGGTTTTTGCATCTATTGAGGGGCAGCTCAAGGATGTGAAACTTATTGAGGGTCAGCGCGTGCGCAGGGGAGAGTTGCTATTCAGCCTTGAGGATTCTGAGGTTGCAGACCGTGTGGCTTTGTGCAAAAGTGAGCTGGAGCAGGCAAAACTGCGTATGCAGGAGATTCTCATAGGCCAGGGGTACAAGAGGGATTCATTGGAAAAGGCTCCTGAAAAGATAAAGGAGTATGCCAGAATCAAGAGTGGTGTGAATGTTAAGGAGAAGGCTTTGGAATTGAACCTTGCAACACTGCGCAAGTGTAGGATTGTTGCACCTCAAGATGGTTTGGTTACACTTATAGAGGCGCTTCCTTATGACTTTGTAGAGCCTGGTCAGACCCTTTGTTACATTACGGATCCGAATCATCTCATTGTGCAGTTCAGTATACTTGAAACTGAGCTCAGTAAGTTCAAGGTGGGAACAGAAATTGAGTTGCGCGCAATAGCTTATGCCAATATTCCTCACAAGGCAACGGTCAGGAGTATTAATTCAACTGTTGATGCTGGCGGAATGGTGAAGGTTGAGGCGGTTGTTGCAGATAATGAGAATCTTATGCCGGGAATGACAGCAGTAATAAATTTGTAGAGCGGCTGTAGAAAATGGTTTTAATATTGCGGTTATGTATAAATCTTTCATTATAGTTCCGGTTTTTCTCCTGGTCTCTATATATGGCTATGCCCAGAGTGCATCTTCGGAACATTCAGGGAATGTATCGGCTGAATGCGTGCGGGTAATTTCGCTGGATGATGCCATTTCCATTGCTCAGGACAGTACCATAGCTGCATATCAGAACCATAATGCTCTGCTTCGCTCACAGTGGGAGTACAGCCAGTTCCTTGCAACGCGCAAACCTCAGCTCTCATTTGAGCTGAATCCTACATATCAGAAATTCCTCTCGGAACCTGCTCTCCATTATTACAAGTTTCGTGACTACAATATGCTCAATACATTTGGGGAGTTCCGTCTGGAGCAGCAGGCCCTGGGGTTGGGTGGAGAGTTTTATGCCACTTCCGGAATGATATGGACAGAGTATTTCGGCGCTGATGCAGGGTCGCGTATATTCTCCTCTGTTCCTCTTGGAATTGGATACTCGAACAATCTTTTAAGCTATAATGCCCACAAGTGGGAGAAGGAGATAAGGGACTTCCATATTGAGAGTGAGAAGTTGGCCTATAACTACGAGCTGCTTGCAATTGCAGAGAAGGCTGAGAACTATTATGTTGAGTGTCTTGTGGCGGAAGCCGGCTGCAATGTGTGTATGTTGAATTCTAAGGTGACACTCAAATCGCTTGAAATAGGGCGGGAGAAGTTTGAAATAGCCTCAATAACAAAGAATGAGCTCTTCTCGCTGGAGCTTCAGCATCTCAATGCCGAGAACTCCCTTTTCGATGCCCGGCAGAGGGTTAAGGATGCCAGGAGTGCGCTCTTCTCCTATCTGCAGGTAGAAGATAATGGAGAGGTACTTCAAATTCCTGCGGTTCCGGAGTACAGGTATATTGATCCTGAGGAGGCTTTGAGAATGGCTGAGGAGAATAATCCGGACTATAGGAACAAGAGGGAGGAGATACTGAGGGCTCAGCAGAGAGTTGACAAGGCTAGGGCTGAATCATCTTTCATGCAGAGTGCTCTTGACTTGAATCTGGGTATTCAGAACAGTTCCGACGTTCTCCCAAATGCCTATTCAAATCAGAAATTCTTTGCGTACGGAGGAATCACGTTGAAGATACCTATTGTTGACGGAGGCTTGGCCAAGAGCAGGAAAAAGGCTGCTGAATACAATTTGAAATATGCTGAAACGGCGGTTGCTGAGCAGCTTCGGGTGCTTGAACTCAGTGTAAAGCTGGCATTGAATGATTTCAATACGCAGCAGAATCTCATAGATCGTACAAGCAAGGCCGTAAAGCTTGCAGATGAATCATTTGCTTTGGCTCAGGAGCTCTATGAAAATGGTGAAATAGACATCAATACATTTACGCTTGCCCTAAACCGTAAGGATGATGCCTATACCAACTATTTGAAATCTCTTCAGGCTTACTGGAACAGCTGGTATGCACTCAAGAAGCTGTGTGTTGTGTTGTAGTGCAATACTGTACAGCTGTGTAATGTTTCGTTTTTTGCTTCACTTAATATATTGATGTATGGACTTTAACGTTTTGTGCCAGCTTTTCATCGTACTTCTCGTAATTTATGCTGGTTCCAAGTTTGGTGGAATAAGTATGGGTATTGCCAGCATGTTCGGTGGATATCTTCTGGTCTACTGGTTCGGCCTTGAGCCGGGCAACGCTCCATTCGATGTAATGCTCATAATAATATCTGTTATTTGTGCATCATCTGCGCTGAAGGCCTCTGGAGGAATGGACTATCTTGTGGGAAAAGCTTCACTTTTCTTAAGGAAGCATCCGGAACATATAACCTATTTCGGGCCGCTTGTATGCTGGTTGTTCTGTATTGTTGCAGGTACGGCACATACAAGCTACGCAATGCTTCCTATTATTTCTGAAATTGCACAGAAGAACAAGGTGCGTCCGGAGCGCCCGCTGAGTGTCTCTGTAATTGCTGCCTCTCTTGGAATTACCGGCAGTCCTGTTTCAGCGGCAACGGCAGCGCTTATAAGCGAGGAGTTGCTGGGGTTGAAGGGTATAGGTATGCTTGATATAATCATCATTTGCGTGCCGGCCTCCCTCATTGCAATATTTGTTGCATCATTCGTTCAGAACCGCGTAGGAAAGGAGCTTGAGGACGATCCTGTATATCAGGAGAGACTTGAAAAAGGCCTCGTAAAGGATTCGTCATCGCAGGACATGATAGCAGCTATGTCTCCTGAAAAGGTTAAGAGGGCTCGTTTTTCGGTATGTCTGTTTTTGTTGGTAGTGCTTATCATTATCCTTTTTGGTTTGGTTCCTTCGTGGAAGTTGCCAAATGTTCCATTGTCATCCACTATAATTATGTTCATGTTTATTGCAGCAGGCATTATTGCCATTGTAGGCAAGGTCAAGGTTATCGAAATCTCCAAGGGAAGCATATTTGAGGCTGGTATGGTTGCAGTAATCAATGTTTTTGGAGTGGCGTGGCTTGGAGATACCATTTTCCACGGCAACCTGGAACTCTTCACAGGCGGCATTGCCGGAATCGTGAGCCAGGCCCCTATACTCTTTGCCGTAGCCCTCTTCATAATGTCAATTCTGCTCTTTTCGCAGGCAGCAACGGTTAAGACACTTTATCCACTTGGGATAGCCTTAGGTATAAATCCGGCTCTTCTTGTGGCCATGTTCCCGGCTTGCAACGGTTATTTCTTCCTGCCTAACTACCCTACGGAAATTGCGGCAATAAATCTTGATACAACAGGTACCACCACCGCTGGAAAGCATCTGATTGACCACTCTTTCCAGCTCTCCGGCTTCATTACCACTATTGTCTCAATTTCCCTTGCCTGTCTCACGGTATGGCTGTTTTACTAGGATTTTTTTGATAATGGTTCGTAAATGATGATATGATTGTTGTATATTTGCACCGCAAAAATCAAAACTAATAGAAATGATAAGGAAAGTTATATTGTTTGTTGTGCTGGCTGCAGCTCTGATTGTCTCATCATGTAGCAAAGAGGCAACCAAGGAGAAAAGGGTGGCAGCGTTTCTTCTTTCAAGTGAATCTAATGCACGCTGGAGCGTCGATGAGAAGTCTCTGTCAGAGGCTTTGGAAGCAATGAATCTGGATTATTCAGTATTTGTTGCAGATGATGGCTCTGGAGCAGATGAACAGATTGCACAGATTGCCTCCGCTGTTAGCGCAGGTATAAAGACATTGATTATTGTACCAGTTGATTTCAATGCCATTGTTTCATCCAAGGTTTTGGAGGGGAAGAGTGACCTGAACATCATCTGCCATGACAGGATGTTGTACAACAGTAATGATGTGGATTTCTATTCCGCATGCGACAATGGTGAAATAGGTGAACTCCAGGCGTCGTTCCTTGTTCAGAACTTCATTGCCTCAGGCAAATCTTCAATGACACTTGAGATGCTTGCAGGTCCAGCTTCAGACAACAACAGCAAGTTGTTTTTCAATGGTGCATGGAAGATACTCGAGCCATATGTCAATGACGGCTCAATAATAATAACAAGTGGCAAGACAAGTTACGAGGCAGTTGCCATGGATAGCTGGGAGACAGATGATGCAGAATCCGCAATGGAGGAGAGACTCAGCAGCTATTATCCTGACGGTGCCGTTCCAGATCTTATTCTTGCTCCAAACGACCTTGCTGCAGTTGGTACAGTGGAGGCTGTTGAAAAGCACAATCCTTCAATTTCTTCGTACCCAGTAATAACTGGTCAGGATAATACCGAAACGGTCCGTACTCTTATAAAGGCAGGCAAGGTAAGTATGACCATTGACAAGTCTATAAGCAAAATGGCATACAATACCGCCAATATAGCGAATATGTATGTGAATGGCATTACCCCTGTATCGCCTACATATTATAATAACGGCATCAAGCTTGTTCCTTTTATAGCTTCATCGCCAAGGATTATAACTAAAGGGAATCTGTAGATTTATATTCAATCCTTTTCAGGGAATGGCAGCATCCATGCCGTAAGAGTGCGGAACAGTTAATAGTTCAGCATATTGTTGCGGCGGAATAGAGGTCCCATACCGTATTGAAATTTTTCCAATCTTTCTTTGAGACTTTGCTCAGATACAAATCAGGATTCTGAGCAATGATGTATTCAATCTCGTTGATTCCTTGAGCGTTGAACAACCAGAAGGTGGCTAATATTCAAAGCAACAATGCCACTCGGAGACAATAGCTTTTTTATTATATTTGAAATCGCAAGGAACCAGATGGAATAAACTCGCGACACAAGGGAAGAGTTTGAGTGCTTATAATCAACAAATAATTAAAAATGGAAAAATTACTATTGAAAACCACTGTTGCGCTATTGGTGCTATCTGGTTTAGTCTCATGTAGCAAAGAAAATTCTCAGGATGATCCTACCATATTACCAATGGATTATACTTTGGCAGAGAATTGGTACAACCTTCCGTCGGATTGTTCTCATGAAATTGATGTTTTCTATCTGTATCCTACTTCAGCGAACCCTGCTTGCACGGAAATAATCGCTCCTGTAGATGATTATATGAAAATTCAGGCAAAGAACAATTACCTCAAGGGCCCCGTAGGTATGGAGGATTTTGCCAACGTATTTGCACCTTATTATCGCCAAGTTTCCGGTGTTGGCATCCTTACATGCTCAACGCCCGAAGATTTAACGGCACTGGATAGGGCGAAAGAACCCTGGGCTGACGTAAAGGCGGCTCTTGATTTATTCTTTACCAAATACAATTCCGGAAGGCCTTTTATTCTTGCTTCACATTCGCAGGGATCAAGTATGATGAAGATAGTTTTGTCGGAATATATGACGAAACATCCTGATTATTACAAGCGTATGATTGCCGCATATACTCTTGGCTTCAGGTTCAACAAAGAATGGATTGAAGCCAATCCTCATTTAAAGATGGCTACTGGAGAATTGGATACAGGCGTTATTATTACATTTGAAGCAGAAGGCCCCAACAATGACCCTTGTTTCCCAATTCTTGGTGGTACCCTCTCCATCAATCCTCTGAACTGGAAAACTGATGACACGCCTGCAAGAGTTGAACTTAATCTGGGTAGTGTAGAGGTGGCATCCGGTGTTCAGACACCGGTTCCAGGCAAAGCTGACGCTACAATTGACCTTGTACGAGGTTCAATCATTGTCACCACTTCAACAGAATACCTTCCTGAAATAATGGGCTTTGGACGAAGAAGTTTTCACCTGAGTGATTTTTCTTTATTTTACGAAAATATCAGACAGAACGCCAAAAAACGTGCTTCTGTTTTCCTTGGTCACGATCCCAAGTAATTTTCATAAAGAGGGCACAGTATGGAGA
>DCHN01000088.1:20071-20504 GCA_002315995.1 Bacteroidales bacterium UBA1751
AGATTGGAGGAAGCTGTAAATGCGAAAGGTCTCACACTAACTCTTTTCAAATGGTCAAGGGTGTTTTATCGATTGTACCCGCAGATGGCCGCCTTATTCGTTTCCGGTGCTCCAACTTCAAATCGAATTGGTGCATCACTGATGCACCAATTCGTTTCTTCACCAGAAGCGATTGTCAGCAGCCTTTCTTTTACACATCTCAGAGAAATAATGTCCATTGACGACCCTCTTGTCCGCTACTTCTACGAGCAGGAGTGTATGCGTTGCACCTGGTCTGTCCGGGAACTTCGTCGCCAGATCGGAACCAATCTTCACATTCGCGTAGGACTGAGCAAGGATCCGGAGAAATGCCTGTCCCCTTACAAGAACGGCAGCGACTGCGCAAATCTTCAGATTCGCGAGCCATACACCTTCGAATTTCTCGGCCTGAAGG
>DCHN01000052.1:0-6325 GCA_002315995.1 Bacteroidales bacterium UBA1751
CTCTAAGACTTTCACGGTTGCAAAGCTGGCCAAACATTAGAACAGCGAGCTGATTATAGCAAGTGAACTGTTTGACATATTTGTCGCCGTCGTACTTCCTTGCGAGGTAATTGAAATCATTGCGATCAATGAAGTCTAAAAGCTGTGAGAACACGTATTTTCCGATTATCATATGCCATTCTACGATAGTCTGGCAAAGATAAATTCAAATCGGTTGACTCGAATAAGCCTTGTAATTACCTAACTTTCAATATTTTCAAAGAACTTTTATGATTTTTTAGTGGACACTAATGACCATCCATAATAAATCAACCCATCTGTGGCAATCCGACGCTCAGGCTGCAAGTACGCAAGTGCTTCCTTGCATCTGAGCTTCCCGGATTGCCTTTTTTCTTTCAAAGCCGCGGACTGCGGCTTGAAACCATTAATAATAATAACCATTAAAACATTAAAAATGATTGAATTACGCGACAGAACCAAGAAACTTAACACGTTGTTCGTTCATGAGAGAGGCAAGTACCTCATCCTTAAGATAGGAGACACCTTTCAGAAGTTCGACAACATTTACGGATCGATTTGTGACATTACCCAGAAGACGCATACAACCAAAAGCGGAAGTACATTCAAGGCCTGGCACATAGAGATGGTATATCATCCCACCGGACAGTACTATGATGTCATGTTCCCCCTTCACTCCGTGGCTTTCCGGACCATCATCCGCTCCATTGCATCCGTAAGGATCAAATATGGCACTCAGTTGAGAATTGAATTATACAGACCGAAGAATAAAAGCTACAACATGGCGGAAGTGTTCATCGGCGAGAAGAAGCTTGACTGGTGTCCCGAAAGAATGCCGTCCGGAAATGAGGAGTGTGAAAGATGGCTGCAGGAGCACATCAATGTAATAGTGGATGGGCTCTACTCTCCTATAATACCAGCATATTAAACATCAAAAATATAATGATATGATATACAAATCCAACGAGAATAAGAGTAACACAAGATATTATCACCTGCATAAGGAGTTCATTGTACCAAGGGATAATATTAATGAGCATTATGACTGCATAGAGGGAAGAATACGCCACATTCTTCTGAGGAAGCATTGCCGCAACGGCGAGGAATTCACTGCCTGGCACCTTGTCATGGAAGATGGCGGTGAAAGTTATGACATCATGTTCCCGGCTAATTCTAAGGTGCCCCGCAACATCGTCATGTCACTCGCATCGGACAAGGAGCTGACCGGTAGGGACAGGATCAGGATTGAGGTGTTTGTTCCTCAATTCTCCAGAAATACTGTAGCCAACGTATTCAAGAACGGAAAGCAGCTCAGGTGGTACACCGTAGATATGCCGCCTGTATTCTACAACAGGGAAACAGGCAATCCGGACTATAGTGGACGGGAAGCATGGCTGATGGATCTTGTACCGGTAATTAACGCCCGCCTTGCGGAAAGGAGCTATGGAGCCAGAGGAGAGGAGGATTAACCGACATGATGCCGTAGTGAAGCTTGTGTTGTCTCATTCACCCCGCATAGGAGGGCTGATTATAGACGCATACGGCTTGAAGTGTCTTTCACCTTCTATAACACTCATGGAGAATGTAAGATTGGATCTGCAGGCCGAGGAGGGCATTAATAAGAGATATCCCGATATCGCGGGATACATTGACACGGGTATTATGCGGGTGAGCATAATAATTGAGGTCAAGCGCCTGTTGAAGGATCTGTGGTGGTCCGGCGAACAGTATCTCTCTTACATGGGCAATTCCAGGCTGTTCTTCATTGCGGTGCCGGAGCGTCTTGTAGGAGAGTGCATATGCCGTGTCAGACGGCCGCAGTGTGTTTTGGGGAAGATAGGTGTGATTAATGCTGACAATGGAGATATAGTGGTTATGCCTTCCGTGCAGGATTGCGGCTTCGGTAAGGAGACAAGAATGCTCAGCAATATGCTTGCCGACGGCAGGTACAGACCTGAAGGTCTGCCAGTCAGGCTGCCTATGGATGTTGTTCCTTTTTTGGATATGGACGGATTGCGGATAAGAACGCCATATCTCTATTTGGCGCGTGCAATGGGCCGCAGTGGCTATGAAATTGGAAGCGGTGTGACACGAAACAAGCCTCCCCCTGGGTGATTCGAGTCCACACAAACCTCCCTTTTTCTTTTTTTTCTGGACTGTCTGGACTATTTCTGGACTTTCTCTGGACTGAAAATGTGCTCTACAGCTGTTTGTAGGGCGCTTTTTGTGCGAAAGTCCAGAGTCCAGCCAGTCCAGCTAATAAAAAAAGTGGGTATTGGGGGACTCGAATGGTGTAAGGAAATAGGAAGGTAAATGGAAAAAATGAATATAAAGTATATAGAAATATATATAATTCTACCTACGTTCATTTTCTGTAAAATGGTACCATTTTGGGGTAACTTTGGGGTAACATTGGGGTAACATTTACAAAAAACCCCGCAGAGATATCTGCAGGGCATTTTCTTGCGGTGCGGAAGGGACTCGAACCCTCGACCTCCGCCGTGACAGGGCGGCATTCTAACCAGCTGAACTACCGCACCAGTAGTTCCCGTTAGGTCTTTATTCCCGTTTGGGATTGCAAAAGTAGTTACTTTTTTTGAATGTGCAAACTTTTTTGAGGGATTTTTTATTTTTTTCTGCGGCTCCGGAATTTCTCCCAAAGGGATTTGCCTTTAGCATACCAGAATATGGAGAATATGAAGCCGAAAAGCAGGGATTTGATGATGATTGAAAGTTTGCTTGGAGAGCCTTTTGTAGGAACCGAAGGCAATTCTATCTCTGCAATGACTGGATTTTCGCGCTGTACTTGAGCCTGCGCCTGAAGCATGTTCTGGGACATTGTAGTGTATAACTGGAACTTCAGGTTCATCTCATTCATAAGACGCTGTTTCTGCACTATGACGCTCTCTTTCACAGGACCTATGTTGCTGTCAACGAATTTTGCGTATCTCTCTTGAGCTTCATAGTACTCCTGCTCGGCTCTGCTGTTCATCAGTTTGTAGTACTCCAAATCTTTCCTCACCTTCTCTGTTCTGTAGTCGGTGATTAATTTTTTCAGCTTCCTTATTACTCCCTTTGACACCGTTGCTGCAACCAGAGGATCCTGATCCTTTACGGTAATGGTAACCACATAACTCTTTTTGTCAAGTTTGGTTGATACTTTCTTCTTTGAAACAAGTTCAACCATAGCGCTCTCTTTCTTAGTGAGCTTGAAAGGGTCGAGTTTGTGGGTTGCCCCGTTATCCTCCTCTTCAGGTGAGAGGAGATCACGTATCAGATTCAACAGATTGAATGGCGCTGAGAAGATCTTTGAAACCAGTGAACTTTTCTGGTGCTCCGAAAGGTATTCGTAGTAGGTGACTATACTGGTATTTCCATTATCATCCTCAATTTCCACCTGCAGGTCAAACAACTCAATGATGAATCTTTTCGATTGTATCAGTTGCGGATAGAGATCAGGGCGCACAGCATCTGATGACATGTTGGCATTAAGCATGGACCCCATCCCTAGCATGGAGGCAATTGAACTCAAGTTGCCTCCGCTACTCTTGGTTGAAAACTCCGGCGCAATTGAAGCTACAACGGTATATTGTTTCGGCGTTGTGAAGGCCAGAACCAGACCTATGACAAAAAAGAGAGCGCAAATGCGGCGTATCCCCCTTTTGTTTGACCACCCCCTCTTAAATCCTCTCTTGAATTTTTCTATGTACTTACTGAAATCTATCTCCTCACTATCGTCAATGTAGGAATAATTCTGTTTGTTCTCGTTTTCCATAATTGTTGATTTAATGCTTCGTCAGTTCCTTGCAACCAAATTTCAAAGGTAACATTTTTTTTCAAATATCCCTATCTTTGCAGAGATGGACGAATCAACTAACGGAACAGAAAATGGATATTGAAAAGGAACAGGATAATTGGAGACCGCTGCTCGACAATGCAGGAGATAAAGAGATAGATGCATTAAGGGAGAAGCAGCTTAAGGCATTCAGACGCGTGCTTGATGTAATGGATGATTTGCGCTGCAAATGCCCTTGGGACCGCAAGCAGACATTCGGCTCACTTCGCCCTCAGACAATAGAGGAGGTGTACGAACTCAGCGATGCCGTTTCTAAGCTTGTTTCAGAGTCTGCTACAGAGTGTGCTGGCGGTTCGGGTACCTCCTGCGAAACTTCCGGAACGGATGCGCAGGCGGCTTCTTGTAATGAAGATGGCAAAAACCTCTACAGAGAAATCTGCAAGGAACTTGGCGATGTACTTCTTCATATCGTTTTTTATGCCAAATTGGGGCAGGAGCAGGGCAGGTTTGACATTGCCGATATATGCAACAGTCTGGTTGACAAGCTCGTATATCGCCATCCTCACGTATATGGCTCAACCAGCGTAGGTGGTTCGGACGATGTGGTGAAGAATTGGGAGCAGCTCAAGAGCAAGGAGAAGGATGGGAACAAGAGCATTTTAAGCGGTGTGCCATTTGCGCTTCCAAGCATCATAAAGGCCTACCGTGTGCAGGACAAGGCGCGTGCCGTAGGCTTTGACTGGGAGCAGAAGGAGGATGTGTGGGCAAAGGTTGCCGAGGAACTTGAAGAACTCAAGGCCGAACTTGTTTCCTATTCCGCACAGCGCGATAGCGAATCTTCCTCTTGCAAACTGCGCGCGGAGGGTGAACTGGGAGACTTCATTTTCTCTGTTGTGAATGCCGCGCGCCTGTATCATCTTAACCCAGACAGCGCCCTTGAGATGACCAACAACAAGTTCATACGCCGTTTCAATTATGTTGAGGCGTGCGCCAAGGAGATGGGTCGTGACATCAAGGAGCTCACACTTGGTGAGATGGACGAGCTCTGGAACAGGGCAAAGGCGCAGGAACATTTTCAAAATTGATGCTCCCAAAAGTCGGGAATCGGCTATTTTTTGATACCTTTGCAAGATTAGCGGGAAAAAGCGAAAAACTATCGCAAGTGGAAAAGGAAAAACAATAATAATTCAAAAATAATATAGTAATGAGCGAAATCAAGTTTATCAGTGCGGATCAGGCCGTGAAGTTCGTAAAGAGCGGCGACCATATCCATTTCAGCAGCGTTGCAAGTGCACCTAAGATTCTTATTGACGCCCTTTGCAGAAGGGGTGATGCAGGTGAACTCAAGGATGTTAAAATACACCATTTGCATACAGAGGGAGAGGCCCCATATACAGATCAGAAGTATGAGGGAATCTTCTTCCATCAGGCATTCTTTGTAGGCGGAAACGTAAGAAAGAATGTACAGGCAGGTTGGGCAGACTATATTCCTATCTTCCTGAGTGAGACACAGAAGCTCTACAGAAGCGGCGTTCTTCCTTGCGATGTTGCAATGGTTCAGGTTTCAACTCCTGACAAGCACGGATACGTATCACTTGGTACCAGTGTAGATGCCACACTTGCAGCCATTGAGTGTGCAAGAGTTGTAATTGCTGTTGTGAACAAGAACGTTCCACGTTCATTCGGCGATGCAATGATTCCTGTGAGCATGATTGACTACTTCGTTGAGTGCGACAGCATTCTCGAGCCTGCCCACTTCTCTACTCCTAGCGACATTGAGGTTGCCATTGGTAAGAACTGTGCTGCTCTCATTGAGGATGGCGCTACTCTCCAGATGGGTATTGGAGCAATTCCTAACGCAGTGCTCGCACAGCTAGGCGGCCACAAGAACCTTGGTATCCACACCGAGATGTTTGCCGACGGCGTTCTTCCACTTGTACATTCAGGTGTCATTAACGGTGCCGAGAAGGCTATTGACAATGGCAAGATGGTTTCAACATTCCTTATGGGCTCACAGGAGGTTTATGACTTCATTGATGACAACCCTGGCGTAGCAATGATGGATGTAGGATACACCAACGATCCATACGTAATTGCAAAGAACCCTAAGGTAACTGCAATTAACTCCGCTCTTGCAATTGATATTACAGGACAGGTTTGCGCAGACTCATTGGGAACCAAGTTCTACAGTGGAGTAGGCGGACAGATTGACTTCATTTACGGAGCTTCAATGTCAAAGGGCGGCAAGGCAATTATTGCAATGCCATCTGCAACAAACAAGGGCTTGAGCAAGATTTCAAATATTCTCGCTCCTGGTTCAGGCGTTGTTACAACAAGAAACCACGTTCACTACATAGTTACCGAGTATGGTGCAGTTGACCTTTACGGCAAATCACTTCAGGAGAGGGCAAAGCTCATTACAAGCATTGCGCATCCATCTGCAAGGGAGGAGCTTGACAAGGCAGCGTTCGAGCGTTACGGTTCACACTACCATTTCCTTCAGAAATAATT
>DCHN01000052.1:6390-29911 GCA_002315995.1 Bacteroidales bacterium UBA1751
GTGAATGGGGTAACCTTATGTTCCGGCACAGACATATATTTCAAGATGACCAATTCAGAGATTTCCATAGTTGAGGTTACAACAAAAAAGCAGATAAAGGAGTTCTACCAGTTCCAGAACCGTCTGTACAAGGATTGTCCGCAGTATGTCCCTTCACTTGACCTTGACCAGAAGGCTACCGTTACCAAAGATCCTGCCCTGGAGTATTGTACAACCTGCAAATGGCTGGCATACAAAGATGGCAAGGTTGCAGGACGTATAATGGCAATTGTGAATCCGCGCTACAACAACTTCTATGGAACAACCAAGGGGCGTTTCGGCTGGTACGACTTCATTGAAGATTATGATGTTGCAAAGGCTCTCATGGATAAAGCCAAGGAGTGGTTCAAGGCGCAGGGAATGAACTATGTTCACGGACCTCTGGCATACAACACCACTGGAAGGCAGGGAATGCTTATAGAAGGGTTTGAGAATATTCCTCCGTTCAACTGCCTTTACAACTACCCTTACTATGTAGATTTCATGCAGCGCATGGGCTTTGAGAAGGAGGTTGACTGGGTGCAGTATCAGGTGCCGGTGCCTGACCTTAAAGAGGGTGTTCCGGAACGTTTCGTGAAATTGGGAGCCCTGCTTCAAAAGAGATACAATTTGAAGATTCTCGATTTCAAGCACCTGAGCAAGGGGGAGTTGCCAAAGTTCATCCGCAGTTTCTTCAATGCATACAACGAGGTCTTCAAGGCTGTGCCAAACTTTATTCCACTCAACGATGAGGAGATAATGAAGGAGGGAACCCTCTACTTCAAACTCCTCAAATCGGAGCTTGCCTGCATCATTGTTGACTCCGACAATGAGGTTGCAGCCTACGGAATCTGCATGCCTTCAATGTCAAAGGCACTCCAGAAATGCAAGGGCAATCTCTTTCCATTCGGATGGTTCCACTTGCTCAAGGCATATATCAAGTATGACACGGTTGATATGATGCTTCTTGGCTCTTCACCTAAATGGGAGGGGAAGGGGCTCTCGGCAATATATCACACCTATTTGTGCGGAACCTTCATACGCCGCCGCTGCATAGCTTCCATCTGCAACCCGCAGATAGAGACAAACAATGCTCTCAAAGTGTGGGAAAGCTATCCACATTCGGACTACATGCGCCGCAGGTGCTGGAAAATGGAGCTTTGATATGCGTGTCAGATTCTTGCTCCTTCTAACGGTTCTCTTCTGTGTTCCTGTTTATGCACAGGTTCATAATTTCACTGCGTATGAGCATCTCTTTTCCAAGGAGACAGAGAGAGAGCATATTCTCTATTTGACCGATTCCATATCGCGGGGCAGGGGTGCCGGAACTGAAGGAGGGCTTCAGGCAAGGGAGTATATTGAGGCACGTTTCAAGGAGTACGGTGTTGATCCTCTTGGGCTGAAATATTTGCAGGGCTTCAAGGTCAAGGGCGTTTACTGCTACAATGTAATTGGTATGGTGAGCGCTTCAAAACTTAGCGAAAGGTATCTTGTAGTTGGTGCACATTACGATAATCTGGGAGTAATCAAGGGAATAGTCTATCCGGGTGCTGACGACAATGCAAGCGGTGTTGCCGCGCTTCTCGAACTGGCCCGTGCCTTTGCAAGCTACAAGGCTGCCGGCAACTATCTGCCGGTGAACATCATATTCGTTGCCTTTGACGCCCACGAGAGCAGTATGGCAGGCAGTTCGGCATTCTTCGAGACAACCGGCATCAAGCCATACAAAATAGATTACATGATAAACATTGAGCAGATTGGCTCTGTGCTTGCGCCGGTGCATAACGGGGTGAAAAACTATCTGCTGGTGCTTGGAGGGGACAAGGTGAAGGATTGGGTCTGGGACCGTGTTGAGGTTCTGAATGAGTTCTGCCACATTGACCTTGACGTTGACTTCACATTTTACGGCAGCGAGCAGTTCTACAATGTATTCTACAGGCTTGGCGACCAGATTAACTTCAACAGGAGAGGGGTTCCTTCGCTCTGCTTCACCAGCGGTATAACCAACCTTACCAACAAACCTTCCGATACCGAGGCCAATATCAATTACGAGGCCCTCCACAAGCGTATCCGCTACATCTACAACTTCATCTGCACCCTGGAACTGTAAAGTCAAAACACATTTCCAATACTTTTCATTGGTGGAAGATTTTTTGTTAATTTTGCGATTGGCATCTTCCACAAAGGTGGATTTTGTCTCAGTGAAATTTCTATTTTGGCGCAAATAGTTGATAATTAGTAATTTAATATAAATTATCTTAAACAATGAAAAACGTGTTTTTTTTCAGGAGTTTTGCTGCAATGGTAGTTGCGGTATTTTTTATGGGTAATGGTGCTTATGCACAACAGAGTGTACAAACCGGAGTGCAGGGTGCTGACCGGAATGCAAATCAGTGGACTCTGAGCGAAAAGGCGGCCAAGGCGCTTGAGCAGGATTCAACTGTGAAGCTGGTTGAGGCGGTAAGAACGCTTGAAGGAGCTTTCCTTAACTCAACCGCCGGAGGCAACAGGCTTGGGGGTACCAAAATTGGATTCCTTACGGAGGGTATAGTTATGGAGATGGTTGATACAACTAAGGATTTAGGTGCCGGCATGCTCTACAAGGTAAGACTCTCGGAGAACAGAATGGCGTACATAATGCCTGAGAATGTTGAGAAAATAATGGTGACTCCTCAGGAACTTGAACCTGTTATTGCTGGGAGCGCAAGTGTGGCCAACAAGGGCAAGGTTGACAAAATTTCAATAGGGCTCGAGTCAATGAAACCATATCTGGTCAGAGAGGAGTTGGATCCTCATATCATGACCGTTGATATCTACGGAGTGAACAACAATATAAACTGGCTCACCCAGAAGCTTGACCTTGAAGCAATCAAGAGCGTTGACCTCATTCAGCTCGATGGTGACATTCTTCGCGTGAAGATTGTATTCAACAAGAATATCTCATGGGGTTACAGTGTAGGATATATGAAATCTGATATTCCGGGCTCCAAAAGGAAGAGCATACTTGAGATATCAATAAGGCATCTTCCCGAGAAGTTTTCGCTCAGGGGAATGGTTGTTGGTATTGATGCAGGGCATGGCGGACCGGAGAGCCCCGGTGCAATATCACACAAGCTGAGGCTCAACGAGAAGGATATAAATCTGGACATGGCATATACTCTTAAGAGAATGCTTGAGAGGAGGGGTGCAAAGGTAGTGCTCACCAGAGAGGCCGATTACGGTATTGAAATGTCGGAGAGGAAGAGAATCCTTCTGGAGAATGACGTTGACTTCCTTATTTCGCTTCACAACAATGCCGCAGGTCCAAAGGTCAGAGGTACAAGTACATATTACAAGTACATTGTAAACCGCGAACTTGCAAGATGCATTCTCGAGCAGGTGCTCACCCTCGATGATGTGACAAGTTTCGGACTTGTAGGCAACTTCAACTTCTCCCTGAACCAGAGCGTGGAGTATCCTAACGCCCTTCTTGAAGGACTCTTCATGTCAAACGAGCAGGATGAGGCGCTTCTGAACAATCCTGATTTCAGAAAGAAGATGATGAAAAAGACCCTTAAGGGAATTGAGAACTGGCTCAAGTATTGTAAGAAAGAGTCTGGAAAGAGAGATGGGAGAGGGAAGGAGTTATTAAAGAGGAGATTGCGCAATAAATTTTAAATGGGTTTCAAGATAGAATCGTCATATTCACCAACGGGCGACCAGCCACAGGCCATTGAGGGCATTGTCTCTGCAATAGAGCAGGGGGCCAATGCAGTTACACTCCTTGGCGTGACCGGAAGCGGAAAGACCTTTACAATGGCTAACGTCATTGAGAGGCTTGACCGCCCTGTGCTTGTGCTCTCTCACAACAAGACGCTCGCAGCGCAGCTGTATGGTGAATTCAAATCTTTCTTTCCCAACAATGCGGTGGAGTACTTTGTCTCTTACTACGACTACTACCAGCCTGAAGCCTACCTTCCAACAACCGATACCTACATAGAGAAGGACCTGAGTATAAATGATGAAATTGAGAAGCTCAGACTCAGCTGCTCCAGCGCTCTGCTAAGCGGCAGGCGCGACATCATTGTGGTGAGCAGTGTATCGTGTCTCTACGGTATGGGCAATCCGGAGGATTTCCACGCCAATACGGTGCACATTGAAGTTGGCCAGACGCTCAGTATGACAAAGTTTCTCTACAGTCTCATTGATGCGCTCTACGAGAGAAACGACGTTGAATTCAAGCGCGGGACATTCAGGGTGAAGGGGGATACGGTTGATATTTTCCTCGCCGACGGAGACCTTGGCTGCAGAATCATCTTCTTCGGGGATACGGTGGAGGAGATTGAGATATTCGAGCCTTTGAGCGGTGCCACTATGGATATGCCGCAGAGTCTCAATATTTATCCGGCAAGCATCTTTGTAACTACAAAGGAGAGGGCCGGTGCTGCAATAATAGAGATTCAGCACGATTTGGCGAGCCAGGTGGAGTATCTCAAGTCAATAGGGAAGCATATAGAGGCAAAGAGGCTTCAGCAGCGCACAGAGTATGACCTTGAGATGATAAAGGAGATAGGTTACTGCTCCGGCATAGAGAATTACTCCAGATACTTCGACGGGCGACCTGCCGGAACAAGGCCGTTCTGCCTGCTTGATTACTTTGCCAAGGACTTTGTGACCTTCATAGATGAGAGCCACGTAACCGTTCCACAGGTTAGGGCCATGTATGGTGGAGACCGCTCACGCAAAAATACTCTCATAGATTACGGCTTCAGGCTTCCGGCAGCTGCCGACAACCGCCCTCTCAAATTCGAGGAGTTCCAGCAGCTCAAGGGGCAGACAATATATGTGAGCGCCACACCGGCACCATTTGAACTTGATGAATCTGAAGGTGTTGTAATAGAGCAGCTTGTAAGGCCTACAGGACTGCTTGACCCTCCAATAGAACTGCGTCCTACCAAGAACCAGATAGATGACCTTATGGAGGAGATACTGGTGCGTGCAGAGCATGATGAGAGCACCCTTGTAACCACCCTTACCAAGAGGATGGCGGAGGAGTTGAACTCATATCTTGAGAAAAACGGCGTACGGTGCCGCTACATTCACTCCGATGTTGACACTATGGAGCGCATTGAGATAATTGACGACTTCAAGGCAGGGCGCTTTGATGTGCTCATTGGTGTAAACCTTCTGCGTGAAGGACTCGACCTGCCTCAGGTATCGCTGGTGGCAATTCTTGATGCAGACAAGGAGGGCTTCCTGCGCAGTGAAACGGCCCTTACCCAGACTGCCGGCCGTGCCGCGCGAAATTTGAACGGTCTTGTAATAATGTACTGCGATAGTGTCACAAACTCAATGCAGAAGACCATTGACCAGACCAACCACCGCCGCGAGGTGCAGATGCGCTACAATAGCGAGCACAACATAACACCTAAGGCAATTGAGAAGGAGCGCAGGGGAATACTTGGTGATATACAGTATGAACAGCCTGAGGAGGAGGGAGTAAAGAGATATGTTGCCGATGAACCTGTTCTCAAGAGTATGAGCAACGAGCAGCTCAAGCGTGCAGTGCTGGATTCGAAACACCGTATGGAGGAGGCTGCTGCAGAGCAGGACTTCATTGCCGCCGCAAAATACAGGGACGAGATGAACGCCCTCAAGGCAATGCTTGTTGAGAGGGAGTCTCTGAAACTGTAATGCAGGGTGGTGATACTTAAAGAAACCAGAAATGTCAACAAAGACAAGCATATATCAGAATTTCAATGAGTTCAGCAGGTGTATGGAATCATACGCTCCTGATGAGAGGGCATTGGTTAACAAGGCCTATGCAATAGCTGATGAACTCCTCAAGGAAAAGAGCAGAGGTAATGGGCAGCCGTTCATGGAGCACCCGGTTGGTGTTGCGCTCATAGCGGCACAGAGCCTCAAGCTCATGCCGGAGGCAATTGCCGCCGTATTTCTTCACGAAGCCTATAGGGACATTGCAGTGGGTGGAGTTCAAACCGATGTGGAACAGTTGCTCAGGGAACAGGGGTGGAGCCGTGAGGTCATTACCATTGTTAGCGGGCTCAACAATATATCCAAGATTACGCCCAAGGATACCCGCCTTCAGGCCGAAACATACAGAAAACTCATTATAAGCTACTCTACGGACCCAAGGGTTGTCCTCCTGAAAATTGCCGACAGGCTTGAAATCATGAGGAATATGAACATATTCCCGAAATCAAGCATAGCACGAAAGATTACGGAGACGGCCACGCTATATATTCCGCTTGCCCATCAGCTGGGACTCTACAATATAAAGAGTGAACTTGAAGATCTCTATTTCAGATACTCCAATCCGGCCGATTACCGTGCAATTACAAATAAACTCAAGGCAACGGAGAGGAGCAGGGAGAAGCTTGTCAACGAGTTTGTAAAGCCTCTTGATGAGGTACTCAGGAAGAAATATACATATACCCTCAAGGCAAGAACAAAGACTGCATACTCAATATGGAAAAAGATGCAGGCGCAGGGAGTGCCTTTTGAGGGGGTTTATGATGTTTTTGCAATACGATTCATTGTTGAGGCACCGCTTGATAAGGAGCGCGACTACTGCTGGGACATCTTCTCCGAGGTTACGAAGGAGTATGAGCAGGATGAACATCGCCTGCGAGACTGGATTACCAATCCGAAGAAGAACGGATATGAATCTCTTCATATTACCGTAAAGAACAGAGATGGCTATCCTGTTGAGGTTCAGATACGAACTGCGCGAATGGATGAGGTTGCCGAAAACGGCCACGCCTCCCACTGGAGTTACAAGGGAGTAAAGAGTTCCGATTCACTATCGGGCTGGTTGGCCAATGTGAAACAGATGCTCGAGCACCCTGCAGAGGGTTCGCAGTATGAGTCAAAGAACCTCTCGCTCGACGAGATTTTCTGCTTTACGCCTAATGGCGACCTGTTGCAGTTGCCTAAGGGTGCCACAATTCTTGACTTTGCGTTCCATATTCATACGAATCTCGGTGTCAAGTGCAGCGGAGCCAGGGTGAATGGCAAGATTGTTTCCATAAGGGAGGAGCTGCATACGGGAGATGTAGTGGAAATAATGTCGAACAAAAACCAGAAGCCATCGGTAGACTGGCTCAATTTCGTCATATCATCCAAGGCAAAAAGCCGTATTCGGCAGAAACTGAAGGAAGAGGAGGGGAAACTGAGCAGAATGGGGCGCGAAGCTCTTGAACGCAGGCTGAAGAACTGGCGTATGGAGCTTACCGATGAGATGCTGAGCGATTTGAGCAGGCATTTCGGATTCAAGGCCATATCTGAATTCTGCGTCTCAATTTATGACGGGAAAACAGATCTGCTCAAAATAAAGGATTACCTTGACCAGTTGGCCAAAGCTGATGCCGCTGCTTCGCAAATTCCTGGGGAATCTGCTGAAGCTCAGGCTGATGCAGGGCAGCAGGGAGGAGCAAAGGGAGTCAAGGGCTCAAAGAACAAGGGGAACGATAACGATGACAATTTCCTAATAATCAACGATAACCTCAGCAATATACAGTTCAAGATGGCCAAGTGCTGCAACCCCATTTTCGGTGACGATGTTTTCGGGTTTGTGAGTGCAACTGGAGGAATCAAGATTCACAGAATAAGCTGCCCTAATGCCGCACGTCTTCTTGAAAACTATCCGTACAGGGTTATTCACAAGGTTAAGTGGAGACAGATGACAACCACATCGCGCTTCCAGGTTACATTGAAGGTTATTGCAGAGGATGAAACGGCCTCATCTGGAGCCATTTTCGATGCTATTACAAATCAGAATGCACAGGTACGTTCATACCGAATAGAGGAGAGGGGAGGCAAGAGCGCTTATCTTTCGAATGTAATCATTGCCATTTCGGTTGGCAACAACGGGCATCTGGACAAAGTGGTGTCGGAGCTTAGGAAACTCAAGGGGGTAAAGAACGTGCTTCGTGTCAATGGCGAGAAGTAGAGGCATTGTTGGATGGATGAAGCTGGGCAGGGAATTGTTTATGTATGAAATTTAGAAGATGGGTGAAAATATAATAATACAGGGTGCAAGGGTGAACAACCTCAAGAGTGTGGATGTGGAGATTCCACGCGGAGAGCTTGTGGTAATTTCCGGTGTGAGCGGAAGCGGAAAATCTTCGCTTGCGTTTGATACGCTCTACGCGGAGGGGCAGCGACGTTTTGCCGAGAGCCTATCGTCGTTCGCACGGCAGTTTCTTGGCGTTATGAGCAAGCCTGCCGTTGACAAGATTGACGGTATTCCACCTGCCATTGCCATTCAGCAGCGTACCAGTTCGTACAACCCGCGGAGCACCGTTGGAACCACAACGGAAATCTATGACTATTTGCGTCTGCTCTTTACAAAGATAGGAAAGACATATTCACCGGTTACCGGTATGGAGGTTAAGAGAGATACTCCGGAGGATGTGGTGCGTTATATCAAGTTGTTGAATGAGGGTGTGGCATACCTTGTTGCACCAATTGCGGAGTATTCGCGTGAGAGTGCGGTTGAGGTGCTTCTGGGCCTCAAAAGCAATGGCTTTACCCGTCTGTGGTACGAAAATAAGGCGCAGAGAATAGATGCCGTTATTGCGGCTGTTACCTCCGGGGGGAGTTTGGGTGAAGTGCCTGAGATTCTCATAGACCGTTATATTCTTCCTGCCTCTTCTGATGAGGATTTTGTGGAGAGGCTCCGAGATAGCGTGAAGACGGCTTTTGAGACCGGAAACGGACATCTTGCGGTTATTTGCGTGAAAGATGATGCTCGAGCTTCAGATGGCAGTGGGAAAAACTCAATTCAAACAAAGGAGTTTTCAAATGAGTTTGAGAGTGACGGAGTGGCCTATTGCGAGCCTTCGGACCTTCTTTTCAGCTACAATAATCCGTTGGGAGCGTGCCCTAACTGTAATGGCAGCGGCTTTCAGGAGGGAATAGATGAGGCACTTGTGGTTCCCAACCAATCAATGTCGGTATATGAGGGGGCAATAGCCTGCTGGAGAGGTGAGACAATGGGAAGTTACCTGAAGGATTTTCTTACGGTGGCGCACAAGTACAATTTCCCTATACACAGACCGTATGTAGCTCTTTCCCAGGAGGAGAAGAGATTGCTTTGGGATGGGGGAGATGATTTTACCGGCATATTTCCTTTCTTCCAGTGGGTTGAAAAACAGAGGTACAAGATACAGTACAAATATATGCTGGCAAGATACTCCGGAAGAACGACCTGCCACGAGTGCGGTGGCGGCAGACTTAGAAGGGAGGCCAGATATGTTAAAATAGATGGGAAGGATATAGTTAAGCTCATGGAGATGCCGGTAAGCGAACTCAATGACTATTTCCATACTCTTCCCCAGCGTCTGGACGACTATTCGCGCTCTGTTGCAGCCCGTGCAATAAAGGAGATTACTTCACGGCTTGAGTACATAAACAAGGTGGGTCTCGGTTACCTTACACTCTCAAGAAAATCCTCTACGCTGAGCGGAGGAGAGAGCCAGCGCATTAATCTCGTGAGTTCTCTGGGTAGTTCCCTGGTAGGGTCGCTCTATATTCTCGATGAACCGAGCATAGGTCTGCACCCATCTGATACCCAGAAACTTATTGAAGTCATTAAGGAGCTTCGCGCTCTTGACAATACAGTGGTTGTGGTTGAACATGACCGCGAAATAATAACATCTGCCGACCGGCTCATAGATCTTGGCCCTCTTGCCGGTGAACTTGGAGGGGAGGTTGTCTTCAACGGAACAATAGCCGAGGGCATGAAGAGGGTGGCGGAGGTGAGACTATCGCCCGAGTGGGGCGAAAAGGCATATACCGGTTCATTTACATTGGATTACATTGGAGGGCTCAGGAAGGTGAGTCTGAAGAGGACGGCAAAGGGGTGGAAGAGAAGCATCACGCTTCAGGGGTGTATGGAGAACAACCTCAAGGGCATTGATGTTCAGATTCCTCTTGGTATATTCACCGTTGTTACCGGTGTGAGCGGCAGCGGCAAGTCTTCGCTGGTGGGTGATACTCTCTATCCGGCGTTGTGCAAACATTTTGGCAGGGTTGTGAGCAGGGTTGGTGCCTTCAAGGGAATGCAGGGCGATTTGGGCTCTTTGGCCTCAGTTGAGTATGTTGACCAGTCGCCAATTGGAAAGTCATCGCGCTCGAATCCTGTGACATATCTGAAGATTTATGACGATATAAGGAAACTCTACAGCGAACAGCCGTATGCAAAGCTGAATGGTTACGGGCACTCGCATTTCTCGTTCAATATAGATGGGGGAAGGTGTCCGCAGTGTCTTGGAGAGGGTGTCATTACTATTCCTATGCAGTTTATGGCCGATGTTACCGTAGTGTGCGAGGAGTGTGGTGGGAAACGCTTCAAACAGGATATTCTTGAGGTGCGTTACAGGGAGAAGAATATCAGCGACATTCTTGACCTTAGCGTGCGTGAGGCAATTGCTTTCTTTGGGGAGGATGCTTCAAATGCGCTGGCACGCAAAATTGCGTCAAAACTGCAGGTGCTTGAGAGTGTGGGGCTCGGGTATATTAAGCTGGGGCAGAACAACAGCAGCCTCAGCGGTGGTGAGAACCAGAGAATCAAGCTGGCGCAGTTCCTGAGCAAGGAGTACAATTCTCCTACTCTCTTCATCTTTGATGAGCCTACAACAGGATTGCACATGCATGACATTGAAAAGTTGCTGCGTTCTTTTGATGCCCTGGTTGAGAGAGGTCATACAATTGTTGTGGTGGAACATAATACTGATGTAATAAAACATGCCGATTGGGTAATAGACCTTGGCCCGGGCGGCGGCACGGCCGGTGGAAATATAGTATTTACCGGAATTCCGCAGCAGCTTGCACAGGATGCGCGCTGGAGGGAGTTCCTCAAGTGAGTTCGGTTTAGTAATAAATTCAAAGATATGGGAGGTATGACACATATTGCTTCTGTTGGTTATGGCCTGAAAAGGTTGGGCCTTACCGTTATGGCGCTTCTTTTTGCCTTTTCACTTAAGGCGCTGACATTCGATGTCAATTTGAAGGCGGTTTGTCTTGAGAAGATAAAGCTTGATTCAAAACTCTATGTTCAGAAGGGCGAGGAGATTTTCATCAGGAGTATGACACTGAATCCGGATGAGAAAACGGTCCTTGTCTATAAGTTGCTGGTTGATTATAAGGGTGAGGAGCATACCTTCAATTGTTCTGATTTCAGCAAGGAGCTTCCGTTGGAGATATCATACTCCAATAAGGAGGAGTTTTGGTTGGCAAAATTCATTAAGGAGTCTTCCGGACCCCTTTCACAGAAGAGAAACTCCTACCTCAAGCAGGAGGATATGGATAATGCCGTAACTGCATTTGAAGCAACTGTTAACAGTGGCAACTGCCACTATGAGAACTACAATCTGGAGAGATATATCTACTCTCTTATGAGAAAGATAGTTCCAAGCGAGAGATACGGTCTTGCACGTTACAATATATCGCTGCTTATGGTGAGCGATAAGGCCATTCCTACAACAATGCTGCCTAACGGCACTCTTGTGCTCAATACCAGCCTTCTTGCAGAAATGGGAAGCGAATCTGAATTTGTTGCGGCTTTGGCCCAGCACTTGAGCCATTTCTATCTTGATCATGCTATTGTGAACAAGATGAAGAGCGATGACAAGAGCGTAACCTCCTCTTTTATGAATATGTTCCAGAATGGCTTGAGTTTTGCCGAGAGTGCAATTACAAAGACAAATTTTATCTCAAAGGGGGCGTCGCTCCAGGGGTCAATCTCGTCATATATTAGTGGAGGTTCTCTTGCATTGTCACAAGATCAGGTTGAGATGCTCAAGAAGAGCGCTGGAACGAACTATACCGAGGAGCAGATGGTCTCTGCAGGTCATGTCTCCAAATATATCATAAAGGAGCTCAAGTATGATGAAAAGGCTTTGGAGTCAATGTACAAGAGGAAACTGGAGTTCAATATGCTTGACAACAACATGATACAGGTTGCCAGACTCAAAAAGGAGATAAATGCCAACAAGGAGCTGGACTCCCTCTATATATTCGGAGACAAGGTAGTTGAGAGGGATACCACATACGAGAAGATGGTTTTCGACTGCATATCAATGGAGGCCCTCCATCAGTTGGAGGATGGAAGGTTCAAAACCGCTCTCTTCCTTGTTGAGAGGAATATTGGCAACGGAAAGGCGCTGGTTTCTGACTATATGGTAAAGGCCTATTGCCTGGCAGGGCTTGATATGGGCAGCAGTTCATACGAGCAGGCCATTGAGTGTCTCCACAAGGCTGAAGATCTGGCCCATTGGGATTCAGAGATATTGAAGCATGAGGTGAATCTCTCAGTTTTCTATGGCCATCTGGATAATGCTGCCAAGGCACTTGAAAAGTACCGCGCCATTGAAAAGGACGACACCTGGGCCGAGTTAATGGAGATAAGATTGAGACTCTATGCAGGTTACAGCTCTGCAAAATAGAGGGGCCGTTTTCTTATTATTCCAAATTGTCTTATTTTTGCACCCCACAGAATAACAGAATATGAGCGAAAACAACCTTATTACAAAGATTGAAGGACTGAAGCATAAATATGCGCAGCTTCAGGAGCAGCTTGCCAATCCTGACCTTATGAACGATATGAAGAAGTTCGTTCAGGTTAACAAGGAGTACAAGGAGCTCTCTCCTATACTTGAGGCGGGCGCAAAGTACAAGAGAATGGTGGATGACTACGATGCTGCCAAAGATATAATTGACAATGAGAAGGATGAGGACCTGCGCGAAATGGCCAAGGATGAGATTGCCACTCTTGAGGAGTCTCTTCCAAAGATGGAGGAGGAGATCAAGCTTCTTCTCATTCCTGCAGACCCTCAGGATTCAAAGAATGCCATTCTTGAAATCAGAGGCGGAGCAGGTGGCGATGAGGCATCAATCTTTGCCGGAGACCTTTTCAGAATGTACGCCAAGTATTGTGAGAAGCGTGGCTGGAAAATGGAGATAACAAGCCAGAGCGAGGGCGCAGTTGGAGGCTTCAAGGAGGTTATTTGCAAGGTTAAGGGCGATGGAGTGTACGGCGTGCTCAAATATGAGTCAGGCGTGCACCGTGTGCAGAGGGTTCCACAGACTGAGACACAAGGCAGGGTACACACCTCTGCTGCCTCCGTAGCAGTTCTTCCTGAGGCTGACGAATTTGATATTGAGCTGAATGAAAAGGATATAAGAAAGGATACTTTCTGTTCAAGCGGTCCTGGCGGACAATCTGTGAATACTACCTATTCCGCCATTCGTCTTACCCATATTCCAACCGGACTCGTTGTTCAGTGCCAGGATGAGAAGAGCCAGCTGAAGAACTATGCTGCAGCTCTTGCAGAGCTTAGAACCCGTCTATACAATATGGAGTATGAGAAGTACCTCAATGAAATCTCCGCAAAGAGGAAGACAATGGTTTCCACCGGCGATAGAAGTGCTAAGATACGCACATACAACTACCCTCAGAGCCGTGTTACGGACCACCGTATAAACTGGACAATGTACAACCTCCCTGTCTTTATGGATGGTGAGATTCAGGAGGTCATTGACCAGCTTCAGATTGCCGAGAATGCGGAGCGTCTCAAGGTATCTGAAGAGGATTAGCGGGTATATAATTCAAACTTTTCAAACGGGATAGAAATCTTTTGTTTCTATCCCGTTTTGCATCTCTTTGTTGCAACAATTTTAGTATCTTTGAAAGTTTAATCTTTAGTGGTAAAGAGGCATTTTATGAAAGAGTTTATGAAAATTGCCCTTGCTTCTTTTGTGGGAGCATTTGTGGCGCTGGGAGCTTTCTGTATTGTAAGTATCATCTGGTTTGCAGGAATGGTGGCTGTAAGTGCGGCAAGTGGAAGCAATGAGGAGGAACTTCCTTCTGAATTTGTTCTTCTGGTTGACCTGGAGTCTCCTATTGGAGAGAGGAGCATTGATGACCCATTCGCCGGAATGGGTGGTTCATTCTCTTATATGAACTTTTCAATGGGCGGCAACCAGTTGGGAATCAGGGACGCGGTACAGGCAATAAAGGCGGCTGCAGAGGATCCTGCCGTAAAATATCTGTATATCAAGGCAAATGATGTAATGTACAGTATGCCTAATATGGAGGCCATAAGGGACGCTCTTTCAGAATTCAGGCTGAGCGGCAAGCCTGTTATTTCGTATGCAAACAACTATACTCAGGCATCATATTACATTGCCAGTGTTTCTGACAAGGTATATGTCAATGACCAGACATTCTTTCCTATGACCGGAATAGGGCAGAGCATCTTCTTCTTCAAGGATCTTCTCGACAAGCTGGGGCTGCAGGTTGAGTGCATAAGGCACGGAAAGTTCAAGGCAGCGGCGGAGCAGTTTGTGGAGAATCATATCTCCGAATCCAATCTTTTACAGAACAAAAGAATGATGGAGTCCATTTGGGAGAGCTGGTCCGAGGAGATATGCAAGAGCAGAGGCATTTCGAAGGATACCCTCAATATGCTGGTTGACAATTTGCAGATATCTGATGCACAGAGCATGGTTGATGCTTCGCTGGCAGATGAGAAGGTAACCAATGTTGAAATATTGGAGAAGGTGCGCGAATTCTTCGGCGTTGAAGATGAGGATGATGTAAAGACAGTGACTCTTGCCGCTTATGCAAAGGAGGCGGAGAAGAAGAGGGAAAAATCAAAGGACAAAATAGCGGTTCTTTATGCAGAGGGTGAAATTGTAATGAAAGGCAATGGACTCGCTGCAACTGGAATTATTCCTGAAATAAGGAAGATTGCTGCCGATTCATCTGTTAAGGCGGTGGTTCTCAGAGTCAATTCACCTGGAGGTGATGCACAGGCTGCTGAGGCCATAAGAAATGAATTGCAGAGAATGCGCAAGGACAAGCCGCTCATTTGCAGTTTCGGCGAGTATGCTGCCAGCGGTGGATACTGGATTGCTGCCCAGTCAGATGCAATTTTTACACAGAAAACCACCCTTACAGGTTCCATTGGAGTATTCAGCCTGCTTTTCAATTATGGCAATGCTCTCAAGAAGAGTCTTGATATCAATACCGAGAGTTTTGGAACGCATAAACATTCGGTGCTTATGACCATGGCAGAGCCGCTAGATGCAGTTGAGCGTGAATACATGCAGAAGATGGTAGAGGATGTATATTCAGAGTTTGTTGGTATTGTTTCCAACGGACGTGGAATGACACCTGAAAAAGTTGATTCTCTTGCTCAGGGAAGGGTATGGACCGGAGCTGATGCTGTGACCTGCAACCTGGCCGATAGAATTGGCACTCTTGACGATGCAATTGAATTTGCCGCTCAGGCAGCCGGGCTGGCCAAATATAAGGTTGTGGAGTATCCTAAGGTGAAGAATTCTCTTGACAAGCTTATGGAGAGTTTCAATAATGCCAATGCATCGGTGAAGGGCAGGATGCTCTCAACTCTTGCATTCGGTCTGGTAACAGGATATGACTTTGTTCCTGCGCACACCTATTTGCTTCCAGAGGAGTTCAGAGCAATAGAGGAGGCATACTCAACTCTTGCACAGACAAAGAGTGCGAAGATATATGCACGTGTGCCATATATTTATGACATCAAGTATTAGAAAATATCGGATTTATTATATTATGAGAAAAGTGATTTTTGCAGCGCTGCTGCTTTTGTGTTCCGTAACACTGAATGCCGGGGAGTGGCTCAGGGTTAATCTTCTGGGTTATCTTCCTCAGGATGTCAAGGTTGCCGTATATATGAGCAATGACTCTACAAATATTCTTGGAATGACTGCCCAGGGCGAGCTTTTCCAGGTTGTTGAGGCCCTTTCAGGAAAGGTTGTCTATTCAGCACCTGCAACATTCTCAACAAATGCGGAAAAATGGGGTATGAAACGTGCTGCACGTCTTGATTTCAGCGAATTTTCCCTTCCGGGAGGTTATTACATCAAATTCAGAGGTGCCAAATCTCCTGCATTCAAAATAGGCGCGGACATATATAACGGTCTTTCAGACTATATGCTCACATATATGCGTCAGCAGCGTTGCGGTGATAATCCGTACAACAACGCTCCTTGCCATACTCACGACGGTTATATAGTTGACCACCCTACAAGAAGCGGCGAGCATATTGATGCAACCGGCGGATGGCATGATGCAACCGACTACTTGCAGTACCAGACAACAAGTGCAACGGCGTGCTACCACATGCTCTTTGCATATATGGAGCAGAAAGATAAGAGCGTCTTCAAGGATGAGTATGATGCAACAGGCAGAAAGGGTTCCAATGGTATTCCTGATATCCTTGATGAGGCAAAGTGGGGTCTTGACTGGCTGGTTAAGATGAATCCGGAACCTGAGGTTATGTTTGCTCAGATTGCAGACGATCGTGACCATGCAGGATTCCGTTTCCCTCAGCTCGACAGTGTTGACTATGGTTGGGGCAAAGGTCTTGGAAGACCTGTATATTTTGTAACTGGCAAGCCTCAGGGACTTGGCAAGTACATCAACCGTACAACCGGTGTAGCTTCAGTTGCCGGAAAGTTTGCATCAACCTTTGCAATGGGAGCTGCTACATTCAAGAGCATAGATCCGGAATTTGCTGCAAAACTTACCACAAAGGCTGAGCAGGCGTATGCATTTGCGCTTACAAAACCGGGCAACACACAAACAGCGTGTCTGGTATCTCCTTACTTCTATGAGGAGGATACATATACAGATGACGTTGAGCTGGCTGCCGCAACATTCTACAACTACACAAAAGCAGCATCACCTCTTTTGAGCAGCCTTTCAGCGAACAGCAAATGGCTCAAGGAAGCTGACTACTGGGGAGAACTGGAGCCAATATCTCCATGGATGGAGCTTGGCCGTGGACGTCATTATCAGTTCTATCCATTCATAAACCTGGGACACTACTATCTTGCTTCATCAAAGGATGAAAAAATAGCAAAGAAATATACCGCATTTATGAAGGAGGGTCTTCAGGACCTTCTCAACAGGGGTGAGGGCGATCCGTTCCTCAACGGAATTCCATACATCTGGTGCAGCAACAACCTTACTTCGGCCGCAATAACACAGGCAAGGCTCTACAATCAGGTAACAGGCGATGAGTCCTTCCTTGAAATGGAGGCGGCACTTAGAGACTGGCTTTTCGGTTGCAACCCTTGGGGTACAACTATGATAAGCGGATATCCGGCAGGTGCTGCGGATGTTCCTACACAGCCTCATTCATCGTATGTTGTTGAACTGGGAGAGATACCATACGCCGGCCTCATAGATGGACCTGTTTACAGAACCGTATTCATGGAGAGAGCAGGGCAGTCGCTTACTCATCCGGATGTTTTTGAGGAGCTCAACCAGGGTATTGCAGTTTATCATGATGATGTAGGTGACTATGCAAGCAACGAGCCTACAATGGATGGTACAGCAGGTCTTACATTCTACTTTGCCGCCATGGAGAACAAGGGTCGTGAGCAGTCGGCTGAAAATGGTAATGCCAAGCTTCTGAAGGATGCATACGGTGCAACTGTAAGGGTGAATCCAACGGAAAAGAGCATATATCTTGTTTTCACTGCAGATTCAAACTTCAACGGGGCTGAGACAATTCTCAATACACTCAAGAAGGCTAAGGTAAAGGGATCATTCTTCCTTACTGGAAACTGCCTCAGAATGGATGAGCATAAGGATGTAATTGAGAAAATCATTAATGAGGAGCATTATATCGGGGGTCACTCAGATTCTCATATGCTTTATGCCAACTGGGGCAACAGGGATTCGCTCATAGTTTCATACAATGATATTTTGAAAGATCTTGAAGGTAATGCGGCTGAGCTTGCAGAATTCGGAGTTACACCTGAGCAGTCTCGCTGGTTCCTCCCTCCATACGAGTATTACAACAAGGAGTCCGTTTTTCTTGCTGAATCAATGGGATACAGGGTTGTGAACTACACACCAGGCACCGCAACCCCTGCAGATTACACAACTCCTGATATGCCTAACTACAAGAGTTCCCAGACCCTTATAGATTCACTCTACAAGTTCGAGATTGAGCAGGGACTCAATGGTGCAATCATATTGATTCATCCTGGTATAGAGGAGAGCCGCACCGACAGGCTTTACAACCGTTTGGGAGAGATAATCAAGTACTTGAGGGGTAAAGGTTACAACTTCAAATCCTTCAAAGATATCAAATAGTAAATAGTACAAAACTGATGTACAGAATATTAAGGAAGGAGCAGCTTAGTTCGGTCATCACCCTCTTTGAGGTTGAGGCTCCGTTTGTTGCTAATGCTGCAAAACCGGGGCAGTTTCTCATTGTGAGATCCCTCCCCGATAGTGAGAGGATTCCTCTTACCGTATGCAATTTCAACCGTGAAAAGGGCAGTGTAACCATTGTTATACAAACCATAGGCGCATCAAGCAAGGAGTTGTGCTCTTTGAATGAGGGTGACTGTGTATGTGATGTGGTAGGTCCTCTTGGACTTCCTTCGGAGTTCATGAACGAGGAGCCTGCGCAGGTGGCCAAAAGACGTTATGTATTCCTGGCTGGAGGTCTGGGCACTGCACCTGTATATCCACAGGCCAAATACCTTCACTCAATAGGGGCCGGGGTAGATGTGATTCTTGGGGCAAAGACAGAGTCTCTTGTTATTCTGGAGAAGGAACTGTCTCAAGTTTGTGACAATTTGTATATCTGCACCGACGATGGTTCCAAGGGTTTCAAGGGCCTTGTAACAGCCAAATTGGAGGAACTTGTGAACGCAGGTGCAAAGTATGACATGGCGGTGGCAATAGGACCTATGATTATGATGAAGTTCGCCACTGTTACTGCCATGAAGTACAATATACCGGTTGTAGTGAGCATGAATACCCTTATGGTAGATGGTACAGGAATGTGCGGAGCATGCAGGGTTACCGTTGGCGGTGAGACCAAGTTTGCCTGTGTCGATGGTCCTGAATTCAATGGAGCACTCGTTGATTTTGACGGTGCCATGAAGAGGTCGGGAATCTTCCGTGAACAGGAGCAGAAGGCAAATGCTTTGTATGAGGAGCAGCGGGACCATAAGTGCAGAATAGGAATAGGAAAGTAAAATAGATTATCAGATGGCTGAAATGAAATCCAGAGTCCCTGTAAGGGAACAGGATCCGCTGGTAAGAGCGAAGAACTTCAAAGAGGTAAGCTTCGGCTACAATCTTGAAGAGGCTACGGCCGAGGCGAGCAGATGCCTCAACTGCAAGAAACCAATGTGTATGACTGCTTGCCCGGTATCTGTGCATATTCCGGTGTTTATCAGTAGAATAGTTGCCGGTGATATAAAGGGGGCCGGTGAGGCAATTGCCCAGGACAGTTCACTTCCTGCAATATGCGGACGAGTATGTCCTCAGGAGACTCAGTGCGAGGGCTCATGCATTCTTGGCAAGAAGGGGGAGCCAGTTGCAATTGGCCGCCTTGAGCGTTTTGTTGCCGACTGGAACAGGGAGAATGCCATCTCTGCAGATTCAACTGCCGGATGTCAGGCTGATTCAGCTGGTTCTTGTGGCAGCAATGCTTCAGAGAACTGTGGCACAGCACATAAGAAGAAGGTGGCAATTGTAGGTAGCGGCCCGAGTGGGCTTGCAGCTGCAAGCGACCTTGCAAAATGGGGTTATGATGTAACCATATATGAGTCGCTTCATAAGCCGGGCGGAGTTCTTGTTTATGGAATTCCAGAGTTCAGGCTTCCTAAAGAGAAGGTTGTTAAGCCTGAAATTGAGAGTGTGAAGAGACTTGGAGTCAAAATCATTACCAATGTGGTCATAGGTAAGACCTTGTCGGTAGAGTGGCTCAGAGAGAACTATGATGCCGTTTTCCTTGGGCAGGGTGCAGGACTCCCTAAGTTCAGCAACATCCCTGGCGAGAACCTTAACGGTGTATTCTCTGCAAATGAGTTCCTTACCAGAAACAACCTTATGGGGGCCTTCAAAGAGGGTGCAAAGACACCTATATATGCAGGAAGCAGAGCAGTTGTAATAGGTGGTGGAAACGTTGCAATGGATGCAGCCAGAACTGCACTCAGACTGGGTGCGGATGTAACAATAGTTTACAGACGTTCAATGGCTGAGCTTCCGGCACGTGCGGAGGAGGTTCACCACGCGCAGCAGGAGGGCGTCAGGTTTATGATGCTTACCGCTCCAGTTGAGGTGCTGGGCAATGAGAATGGTTGGGTAAAAGCCCTCAGATGCCAGAAGATGACATTGGGTGAGCCTGATGCCAGCGGAAGAAGAAGCCCTATTCCAATTGAGGGTGAATTCATTGATATTGAAACTGATACAGTAATTCCAGCATTGGGTACATCGCCGAACAAACTTATTCCGCAGACAACTCCCGGCCTTGAGATATCAAAGAGGGGTACGGTAGTTGCGGATGATGATTTGGCAACCTCAATTCCTGGTGTATTTGCTGGCGGAGATGCAGTTACGGGTGCTGCAACCGTAATTCTGGCAATGGGCGCAGGACGCAAGGCCGCTGCCTCAATACATAAATATTTGAACAATCTAATGCAGTAGAAAATAAAGATGGCACAGAAACCAAGCATACCAAAGGGTACAAGGGATTTCTCACCCGAGCAAATGGCGGGGAGAAACTACATTTTCGATACAATAAAGAGCGTTTTCAAGAAGTTCGGCTTCCAGCCGCTGGAGACTCCTTCAATGGAGAATCTATCGACCTTGTTGGGCAAATATGGAGATGAGGGCGACAAACTCCTCTTCAAGGTGCTCAATTCGGGCGATGCGTTTGCCGGTGTGGTTCCGGGCGAACTTGCAAACAGCAATGCGCTCTCAATGAAGGTGTGTGAGAAGGGGTTGAGGTATGACCTTACGGTACCTTTCGCGCGCTATGTGGTGCAGCATCAGAATGAGATATGCTTCCCTTTCAAACGCTACCAGATTCAGCCGGTTTGGAGAGCCGACCGTCCGCAGAAGGGAAGGTACAGGGAGTTCTATCAGTGTGATGTAGATGTCATTGGCAGCCGTTCGCTCCTCAATGAGCTTGAACTTGTACAGATTGTAGATGAGGTGTTTACAAAACTTGGCGTGAGAGTTTGCCTGAAGATAAACAATAGGAAGATTCTTGCGGGCTTGAGCCAGGTAATAGGTCACCCAGACAAGTTGGTTGATATTACCGTTGCAATTGACAAAATAGATAAAATTGGCCTTGATGCCGTTAAGGATGAGCTTCGTGAGAGGGGAATAGATGATGCCGGAATCAATGTAATAGAGCCTGTTCTTCTTCTTTCGGGAAGCACTGCAGAGAAGATTGCCAGGATGAAGGAGGTTCTTGCCTCTTCTGAAACTGGTTTGTTGGGTGTTGCCGAACTTGAGGAGTTGTTCGGCCTCATTTCTTGCGCCGACATAAAGCAGCAGGTTGAAATAGATTTGAGCCTTGCCCGCGGTTTGAACTACTATACCGGAGCAATATTTGAGGTGAAGGCTCTTGACTGGGAGATTGGAAGCATAAGCGGTGGAGGACGTTATGATGATCTTACAGGTATCTTCGGTCTCCCTGGTATGAGCGGTGTGGGCATCTCTTTCGGCGCCGACAGAATATATGATGTGCTCAGCGGATTGAACCTCTTCCCTGAGGGGGCAATACAGTGCACAAAGGTTCTTTTCAGCAATATGGGGGCTGCGGAGTTGAGATACACCATTCCGGTTGTGGCCCAGCTCAGGGCTGCTGGAATAGCATGCGAAATCTATGCTGAGAGTGCCAAATTCAAGAAACAGATAGACTATGCCGTAAAAAAGAACATTCCGTTCTTTGCAATTATAGGTGAGGATGAGATGGCGCGCGGCGTGGTTGTACTCAAGGATCTTGCTTCAGGAGAGCAGCGGGAAATGGAGGTTTCCGGACTTGCAGAGGCTCTTGCATAGGATTTTCATTATTGATATTTGAGATAATATGATACGACATACGGTTTTATGGAGGTTCAAGAGGGAGTGTGAGTTCACCCCTATGGAATCTGCCAGATATATGAAGGAGCATCTGGAGGCTCTGCCAGGCAGGATACCCGGTATGCTTTCAGCCAAAGTCAGCTTCTCCTGCAAGGAGGATGCCGAGTGGGATGCAATGCTTGTCTCGGATTTCGAGAGTTATGATGCTCTAAAGGCATATAAGGAGCACCCTCTGCATGTGCCCATACGCAGCTGGTGCAAGGAACATAGGGAGGCGCGCACAGCGTTTGACTGCACGTTATAGTATTCAGAAACACTAAGATTGAAACAATATGGTAATCAAGTCAATTGGAGTTCTTACCAGTGGTGGTGATGCTCCTGGTATGAATGCTGCCGTAAGGGCGGTGACCCGTTCTGCAATAGCAGAGGGATGGAAGGTATTTGGTATATACAGAGGATGGGAGGGATTGATAAATGACGATATCAAAGAGTTTTCAACTGAGGATGTGTCAAACATAATACAGCGTGGAGGCACTATTCTCAAGACAGCCAGAAGCGATGAATTCAGAACCCCTGAGGGTAGGGCAAAGGCTAATGAGACACTGAAGAGGCGCGGGATAGATGCCCTTGTTGTAATAGGCGGAAACGGCTCTCTTGCGGGTGCACAGCAGCTTGCCATTGAACACGATGTGCCTGTTGTGGGCATTCCCGGAACCATTGACAATGACCTTTACGGAACAGATCACACCATAGGCTACGACAGTGCCCTGAATACTATTGTTGACTGTGTTGACAAGATTCGTGACACTGCAACCTCGCACGATAGAATATTCTTTGTTGAGGTAATGGGCCGCGATGCCGGTTTCCTTGCCCAGAACAGCGCCATTGCCGCAGGGGCGGAGGCCGCAATTATTCCGGAGGACAAAACTGATATTGACCAGCTGGAGAAGTATATCAGCAGGGGAATCCGCAAATCAAAGGGAAGCTCAATAATTCTTGTAAGTGAGGCCGATGGCGGTGCAATGCATTATGCAGAGAGGGTTAAGAAGGAGTATCCGAACTACGATGTAAGGGTTTCAATTCTGGGACACTTGCAGAGGGGTGGCAAACCAAGCTCTTTTGACCGTATTCTTGCCAGCCGAATGGGTTTTGCCGCCGTTCGTGCGCTCAAGGAGGGGCAGCGCAACATTATGGTTGGCATTATTAATGATACCATAATAAATTTCCCTGTTGCCAGAGCCATTAAGGTTGACAAACCTATTGATAAAGACCTTATTACACTTCTTGATACACTCTCTATTTAAATAAAGTTTGCTATTTAAATAAAAATAACTACTTTTGCGGAACAATATCGCGGAGTAGAGCAGTTGGTAGCTCGTCGGGCTCATAACCCGGAGGTCGGAGGTTCGAGTCCTTCCTCCGCTACTAAATGAGACAAGTCGCAAGATTTGTCTCATTTTTTGTATTTTTATAGTATTCTACTTATCTTTGACATCAATATAGATATAAATAATAGCATAATGCAGTCAAATATTATTAAATTATGGCACAAGTAGCAATGACAGTCCGCTTGGATGCGGACGTAAAATCGCAGTTTGACAGTCTCTG